>DASQBH010000033.1:0-2430 GCA_035635315.1 Longimicrobium sp. | reverse complement strand
ACGGCCTGAAATGTCGTTGCTTTTGCCCCGCCGAGAAGGTGAGCTGTGCCCGCGGCGGCTCTACCCTCTCTCCGCGACCCCGGCATCCGATATGCGGGGCCGTCCTCCTCCGCATCCCGACGGTTTTTTGTCAACCGCTTTCTGGAGGATCCAATGAGAAAGCTCAGGCTGAACCTGGAGGAGCTGAAGGTAGAGAGCTTCGATACGGACGATCTGCGCGCGGCACGGGGGACGGTTCTGGCCAACGAGCAGTATTCGTACTTCTGCGCGACGGTCCCGGAGTGCCGTACTCCCGGCTACGCCAGTTGCATGGCAACACGCTGCTACGACGAGTGCTACCCGGGCGGCACCGCCGACTGCCCTCTCTCGAGCACCTGCCCCTGACGTGAGCCCGGCCCGCTGACTTCGGCAGGCTCTTTCCACGTTCCGGGGTGATTCACACGAAGGCAGGGGGCCAGCGGACGCGTCTGCGCTGGCCCCCCCGTTCAAGTATCGAGCATACGATGCGCCCCGGCCACGCCTTCACGTCGCGCGGATCACGCGGTAGCGGGCCTTGACCAGCTGCGTGACGCCGTAGGCGATCAGCCCCAGCGCCACCAGCCCCAGCAGGTACCGTCCGAACGCGGCCTCGCGCAGCGTGACCAGCGCTCCCTGCAGCCCCTTTGCCTCCGCCGCGTCGTACTGCATGGCCGCCTTGATCACCAGCCAGCCGATGATGCCGAACACCACGCCCCGCGCCGCCGTCCCCGCGCGCGCCACCGCGATCACGCGCCGGCGGGTGGCCACGGCGCTCCCCTCCAGGTTGAGCCGCTTGTCCAGGTCGTCGCCCTTGAAGGCCTTGACCAGCTGGTAGATGCCGTACGCCGCGATCCCCAGCCCCGCCAGCCCCACGGCAATGCGCCCGAACGGCTTTTCCATCACCACCGCCGTCCAGTGCTCGGTGCCGCCCCCCTGGCCGCCGGAGCCGCGGATCATCCGCACCGCCTCCAGCGTCATCGCGCCGTACAGCGCGGCACTCATCGCGTAGCCGATGCGCATCATGGCGCGCTTCTTTCCGCCCTCCGGGTGCTCCGGATCCATCCCCGCCTGCACCGCGCGCCACAGGACGAACCCCGCCAGCCCCAGCGCCACGATCCCCAGCAGCACCCTGCCGAACGGCTTTTCCAGGATGGCCGCCATCGCCCCCTCGGAGCCTTCCACCTGCTCGGCCGGGCTGAACGCCGCCTGCGCCGCGATGCCGCCGATGATCAGGTAGACCACGCCCTTGGCCGCGTACCCCAGCCGGGCCAGCCGCTGCACCCAGGGCGAGGCTTCGGCCGCCGCGCGGCGGGCGTGGTGCCGCACTTCACGGGCGGATGCGTCGAACAGCGCCATCACGTCTCCAACGTCGCGGGATCAGGGGGGACTTCGCTCCCCGCGGTGCAGTTGCAAGGACCGGGCGAGAGCTGCGACCGGCCGGTCGACGAGCCGGATCAGAGGCCGCGGAAGAGGAGGAAAAGGAAGGAAGCCAGGCCGATGAGGACGATGGCGCGCCGCACCCGCTGCTGCCCCACGCGCTGCGCCATGCGCGACCCCGCGTAGCCGCCCAGCAGCCCGCCGGCCGCGATGGCCAGCGCCACCGGCCAGTTGACGATGCCGCTGAAGGCGAAGATGCCGGCCGCCACCACGTTCATGCACACGGCCCCCCAGTTCTTGAGGCCGTTCATCCGGTGGATGTTGGTAAAGCCCATCATCCCCAGCCCGGCCAGCATCAGGATGCCGATCCCCGCGCCGAAGTAGCCGCCGTACACGCCGATGGCGAACTGCCCCGCGATGAACAGCCACGGCGCCACGTGCGGATCGCCTTCCGCGGGCTGCGCGGCGGGGTCGGCCACGGCGCCGCGGCGGCGGGCCAGGCGGCGCATGATGGGGCCCTGCGCCTGAAAGAGGAGGGTGGCGCCCAGCACCAGAAAGGGGACGATGATCTCGAAGCGGTCGGGCGGCGTGCGCAGCAGCAGCCACGCGCCCACCGCGCCGCCGACCACGCTGGGAAGGGTAAGGCGCACCACCCAGGCGCGCGCGCCGCGCAGCTCGCCGCGGTACCCCACCATGCTGCTGAGCGCGCCCGGCCACAGCGCCACGGTGCTGGTGGCGTTGGCCGTGAGCGCGGGCACGCCCAGCCCCACCAGCGCGGGAAAGGTGAGCAGCGTGCCCCCGCCCGCGATGGCGTTCACCCCGCCCCCCAGCACCGAGGCCAGGAACACCGCCGCCAGCGCCAGCGCGGAAAGAGATTCGTTCGGCATCGGCGAAAAGTGCGGCCCGGGCCCCGGAGGTGGCAAGGCGCGCCACGGCCCGGCTGCCGAAGTGCCGGGTCGTTGCGGCCCGTTGCGTCCGCGGGTAGTTTGCGCGCCTCAAACCAAAAGTTTACGCCGCCGTTCCCGCGATCCCGTC
>DASQBH010000032.1:0-11112 GCA_035635315.1 Longimicrobium sp. | reverse complement strand
CGCGAAGTCCGCCTGCGCGGACTGCAGCCGCGAGTGCCGGGCGCTGCGACACACGTGGTGCAGACCGCGCGCCTGGTTGAGGACGCGCAAGTGTCCGGTCCGCGCACACCGCCAGGCCGCCGAGTCCGCGAAGGCGGACTTTGCGTTTTCCCAGCGGCGAATTCATTCGCTCCGCGGGCGGACGGCCCGTAACTCGATCAGATCCGCAATCGGCCAGGGAACGGTTCCCGGACGTGGTCAGGCGAGTTGGGGCGTGGTGGATGGCGGGATAGGTGTCTCTGAAAAAAGATTTCTCATCACACGGTTGGGCTGGCCTGCGATGGCACGGCGGCAAGCGCTTGCCCACATGAAGACGGCGGCCCTCCCCGGAGACGGGGAGGGCCGCTGATTCGTTGCGTCCGTGATCTGACTACCGCGTGCCGGCCGTGCGGAGGGAGCGGACGAAGTCGGCTGCCAGGTCCTCGGTGCCTTCGGCCGGGTCGCTCTCGGCGACGGGGTGCTCCAGGCCGCGCTTGCGGCGCGCCGCGTCCAGCACCGACTCCGTTTCGATCAGGATGGCGCCCATGTTCTTGCGCTGCCCCAGGTCGCGCGCGGACTCGGCGGCGCGCTCGGCGCGGCCCCAGTCACGCAGGCTGCTGGCGCCGTGGGCCAGCTCCAGCAGCGCCTGCGGCGCCAGGCGCAGCTTTTCCCACTCGCCCGCCGCGCCCCACACCTGCTCCCACGCCTCGTCGTAGACCGCGCGGTTGCCCGTGGCCCCCGCCGCGCGTCCCACGTTCCCCGAGCACATGATGCGGTCGCTGGCATCGTGCAGGTGGGGAAGCACGGCGCGGAAGACTTCCAGCGCCGGCTCGAAGCGCCCCTGGCTCATCCAGAAGTACGCCACGTCGTGCGCAAGGGCAGGCAGCTTGGGGTGCCGGGGTCCGTAAGCCCGGAACGCCAGCCGCGCCAGCTCCTGTGCCTCGGCGGGCGGGCTGGTCTCCACGGCGATGGTGAACAGGTCGTGCAGCGCGCGGCCCTGCACGTCGCGCAGGGCGTGGCGGCGCGCGGCGCGCAGGCCGCGGATGTGAAAGCGCCGGGCCGCGGGGTAGTTGCCCCGCTCCTTGTACAGGTTGCCCAGCCCCAGAAAGGCCTCGCTGTAGCTGAGCCAGTCCTTGGCCTGGCGGCCCAGCCCCACCGCGCGGCGGAACCAGGTCTCCGCCCGCGCGCCCTCGCCCTTGCGGCGGGCGATCTGCCCCACGCGGAAGGCGGCGCCCGGGTGCGCCGGCGACGCCAGCGCCGCCGCCGTGGCCAGGGTGACGGCCGTGGCCAGCAGCCCGCGCTGCTCCGCCCAGTCCGCCGCCTGCCGGCACGCCGTCATCACGTCCTGCTCCTGCGCGCCCGCCGGGTCGGCCAGCACCACCGAGGCGCCGCGCAGCCCGCGCTCCAGCGCCGGCTCCGCGCCTGCGGCCTCCATGGACGCCTTGCGCGCCGCCGCCGCGCCCTGGGCGAACAGGCCGTCGCGCTCCTCGGGCGCCGTGGCCGCCCACAGCGCCACGTCGCGGTACGTCTCCCACAGCAGCAGTCCCAGCGGTCCCTGCACCTCTTCCAGCACCTGCGCTCCTTCCAGGCTCTCTCCGCCGTGCACCAGTGCCGGTGGCACGTGCCAGCGCCAGCGGCGGCGCGGCTTGCGTGGGCGGGGGGGCGGGGATGCTTCCATGTGCGTCTGGCTCCGGACAGGTGGTTGAGTGGGGGGTCTGTAGCCACCGGGCGGCATGCCGCCGCCGCGCGTACGGCCGTCCCCGGCGCGCCATGAGCGCCGGGTGCGCCGAATTATGTCTCGTGGTTGATCGTATTATGGATGTTGGAGCGCCCATTCGCAAATGTTTTGAGTCAGACCGCCCGGCGCGGCGGTTTCTGCGACACGTGATGGCGTTATCTGAGGGCGTCCCCAAGGGATCGGAACAGGCCCTCGCGTTCGCGGGCAAGGGAGTTGCACCCGCTGGCACGCGGGATCGGCAACCGAACCGGGGGAGGCGTGGATGAAGGTGCTGGTAACGGGGGGCACGGGGGTGGTAGGCAAGGCCGCGGTGGACCACCTGCTCAAGGCGGGGCACACGGTGCGGCTGCTTTCGCGCCACGCCGACGCCGACGCGCGGCAGTGGGCGTCGGGGGTGGAGCCGCACACGGGGAGCGTGAGCAGCGACCAGGCCGTGGCCGGCGCGGCGGAGGGGTGCGACGCGGTGCTGCACGTGGCCGGCATCGTGGCCGAGAACCCCCCCGAAAGCACCTTCCAGGAGGTCAACGTCGAGGGGACGCGGCGCCTGGCGCGCGAGGCGCGGCGGGCGGGGGTGCGCCGCTTCGTCTACGTTTCCTCCTACGGCGCCGACGTGGGAGAGTCCGACTACCACCGCTCCAAGTTCGCCGCCGAAGACGTGGTGCGGGCCGAGGGGCCCCCGGGGTGGCTGGTCGTGCGCCCCGGCAACGTCTACGGGCCGGGCGACGAGGTGATCTCGCTGCTGCTCAAGATGGTGCGCACCCTCCCCGCCATCCCCCTCATCGGCACCGGGGGGCAGCCGTTCCAGCCGGTGTGGATGGACGACCTGGGGCTGGCCCTGGCCCGCGCCGTGGAGCGCACGGAGCCGCGCGAGACGGTGGTGAACGTGATGGGGCCGGACGTGACGACGATGCGCGACGTGATCGAGCTGCTGGGCAAGATCACGCAGCGCAGCCCGGTCCTGGTCCCCGTCCCCGAGTTCCTGGCCAGGATGGGAACGCAGGCGCTGGAGACCGTGGGCATCGACTTCCCGGTCAAGGAGGGGCAGATCACCATGCTGAAGGAGGGCAACGTCCTTCCCCCCGGCGCGGTGAACGGGCTGACGGAGACGTTCGGCGTCACCCCCACGCCGCTGGGCGAGGGGCTGGGCAAGCTGGCGGACGCGCTCCCGGAGATGCTGCCCTCCGACGGCACCGGCACGCTGCACCGCCAGCGCTACTGGGCCGACATCCACGGCAGCAAGCTTTCCGCGGCGGAATTGTTCGAGGTGGTGCGGACGGAGTTCTACTCGCTTGCCCCGTCGGGCCTGCTGGAGGTGGGCGCCGAGCCGGGATCCAGCACGGCGATGGAAGAGGGTGAGACGCTCACCCTGGAGATCCCGCTGCGCGGCCACATCCAGGTGCGCTGCGTCGACATCTCCGACCAGACCATCACCATGGTCACGCTGCAGGGGCATCCGCTCTCCGGCGCCATCCGCTTCGACGTGACGGAGGTCTCGCCGGGGGTGCTGCGCTTCGAGGTGCGCTCCTTCACCCGCTCGGCGGACCTCATCGACCGGATCGGGATGCGGACGTTCGGCAAGGTGGCGCAGCGGGCGACGTGGCGCTCGGTCGTCGCCGCCGGTGTGGAGCGCAGCGGCGGTACCGCGCCGGGTGGCGTGGAGGAGGAGGAGACGTCGCTGCACGGCAAGGACGCCGAGGACGTGGAGAACTGGGTGGAGGAGGTGGTGATGCGCTTTCGCCGCGCCCAGAGCCCCGATCCCCATCCGTCCGCATAGCCCCGCATCGCGTTCCGGGTGACGAAACGGCCGGCCTCCTGCCCAGGAAGCCGGCCGTTTCGCATCGTCCGAGTCACCAGCAGAAGGGCCTCACACAGAGTTAGCAGAGTTAGCAGAGTTCGTTCGAGCCGTTTCCTCTACATCAGTGGTCTCTCCCTTTCGGGATTGAGCAGAGTGAGGGGAACGCGCCGAGAAAACTCTGCTAACTCTGCGTGAGGATCAATCCTTTCGCCCCTAACGCCCCACTTTCGGGTAGATGCGGTACTGCTCGCGCTTCTGCATCCACGCGCCCAGCTCTTCGTCCCAGCGGCGCTGGATGACGCGCGGGTCCTCGCCGCGGTCGAACGCCTCGCGCGCCCACCGCGAGCCGATCATCTGCGTGAAGCCCGCGTTCATCACCCGGAAGCGCTCCGGGTTCTGCTTCTTGGCCGCGCTCAGCAGCACCAGCGTGGTCCACACCGGGCGGAAGGCGCGGCGGTCCGTCACCTCCAGCCGCAGCGAGGTGAACGCGGTGTCACGGTAGGTGGTGTAGACGGCCGGGTCGCGCGTGGGGCGAATCTGCTCGGGGACCAGCCGCACGCCGGGAAGCTGGTACTGCGCCACCGCCTGCAGCAGCCGCGCGGCGTCCAGCCACGGCGCGCCAAAGTACTCGAACGGCCGGTCCGTGCCGCGCCCCGTGTGGATGTTGGTGGCGCCGTCCGCCAGCACCAGGCCGGAGTACAGCAGCTCCGCGCCCACCGAGCGGATGTTGGGGCTGGGGCGCACGAACGGCAGCGTGGTGTTGTCGAAGAACACGTCCGGCCGCCATCCTTCCACCGGCACCACGTGCAGCTGCGCGCCGATGCGGGCGTCGCCGTTGAAGTAGCGCGCCACCTCGCCCGACGTCATTCCGTGGCGCAGGGGCGTGGGGTAGTAGCCGGTGATCACCTGCGTGACGTTCTTGACGTCCATGTGCATGACCGGCCCCTCCGACACGTCGGTGATGGGGTTCGGCCGGTCCAGCACGATGAAGGGGATGCGCTTGCGCGCCGCCTCTTCGATGGCCATCGCCATGGTCCACACGAAGGTGTACGGCCGCGCGCCCACGTCCTGGATGTCGTAGACAAGCACGTCCACCCCCGCCAGCTCCTCGTCCGTGGGGCGCTGGGTGCGGTCGTACAGCGAGTAGACGGGGACGCCGGTCTTGGTGTCGCGCCCGGCCGCCACCGTCTCGCCGGCCTCCAGGTCGCCGCGGATGCCGTGCTCGGGGCCGTACAGCGCCACCAGGTTCACGCCGTTGGCGCGCAGGTAGTCGGCCGCGTGCTCGCCGGCGCGGGTGACGGCGCTCTGGTTGGTGATCAGCCCCACGCGCTTGCCGCGCACCAGGTGCATGGAGTCGCGCACCAGGATCTCCAGCCCGGGAATCACGTCGATGCGCGCGTTCGCCTGCGCGGTGGCGGTGCCGCCGCCCGTCTGCGCGGCGGGGGGCGGAACGCTGTCGGCGGCGCCGCCGTTGGTGGCCGGGGCCGGGGTGCAGGCGGGCGCGCCCCCCATGGAGGCCAGCGCGAGCGCCAGCAGCGGAAGACGGAGCGGGACCAGCTGGATCATCATCGGGTGCTTCCGTAGGTTCGTGGGTCCGGGGCGCGCGGGTGCGCAGGTGGCACGGTACACGCATCGGCGCGGGCACAGCGCCGGGGCCGCGGGCCGGGCGGCATGCTGCTGCGAAAGGCGGGCCAGTCACCCGCGCGGGGGCGGACGGAGAACAACGGGGGAGGCGGATTGACGGAGACGTATCGCCCGGCGCGGCCGGACGAGATCGGGGTGGTGGCCCGGCTGGTGGCGCACAGCTTTCCCGCGCCCAACCGCGGCCACGAGTGGTGGGAGGACTTCCTGGTCAACGGGCCGCACGGCGGGCTGGAGTCGCTGTGGGTAACGGAGGAGAACGGAAGGCTGATCGGCGCCTGCCAGCTGCTGTGGCTGCGGCAGTGGATCAGCGGGGTGGCCATGCCCGTTACCGGCGTGGGCTCCGTGGCCATCGCCCCCACGCACCGCAAGCGGGGGCTGGCCACGCGCATGCTCACCGCGGGCTTCGAGCACGCCCGCGAGCGCGGCGACGTGGCGAGCGCCCTGTTTCCGTTCCGCGCGGCCTTTTACGAGAGCCTGGGATACGGCCTGGCCGGCGAGGCGCACCAGTACCAGGTGCCCCCCAACCTGCTCCCCGACGACAAGGCCGAGCGCGTGCGCGTCCGCCTGGTCGACGGGGAACGCGACGAGGCCGCCATGCGCGCCGTGTACCGCGAGGCCGCGCAGCGCCTGCAGACGGGGCAGCTGGACCGCACCGAGCGCACCTGGAGGCAGAGCTGGCGCCGCGACGACCTTGCCGCCGTCCTGTACTGGGGCGAGAGCGGCGAGGCGGAGGGGTACGCCATCGTCCGCTACCGCGCGGACCTGCCGGTGGACCGGCGCTTCATCGAGGTGGAAGAGCGCGTCTGGCTCACCCTGGGCGCGCAGCGGGGGATCTACGCGTGGATGAGCACGCTGGGCGACCAGTGGCGCGAGATCGTGTACCGCGCCCACCCCGAGGAGCACTTTGGCGACCGGTTGAACGAGCCGCGGCTGCCGCTGCTCAGCGCGCCCAGCTGGGGGCTCTGGTTCCCCTCGGCCAACCTGCTGCGCGGCCCCATGTTCCGCATCCTGGACGTAAAGGAGGCGCTGGAGCGGCGCAACCTGGTGGTGGTGGACCAGGAGCTCACCTTCAAGCTGGAGGTGGTGGACCTGCAGGTGCCCGAGAACCGCGGCCCGTGGCGGGTGCACATGGACCACGGGCGGATGGAGGTGGAGCCGTACACCGGCGGTCCCGTGGACGCGGAGATCCACGTGCCCATCGACACCCTGTCGCGCATCTTCATCGGCGCGGTGGCGCTCTGGCAGGCCACGGCCGGCGGCGAGGCCACGGTGGACCGGCCGGAGGTGATCAGCGTGCTCGACCGGGCGTTTCTGGTGCCCAAGCCGTGGACGTTCGATCGGTTCTGAGGGGACAGGGAATGGGGAATAGGGAATAGCGGGACGGGGGGTGTGCCGGAGAGAAGGGTGCGGGATGGTGGGCGCCCCCCTCCCCGGCCCTCCCCCGCAAACTGCGCGGGGGAGGGAGGTGCGACGCACCTCGTCGAAGCGGGATCGAAGTTCTCCCCTCTCCGTGAGGAACGAACGGGGAGGGGCCGGGGGAGGGGCACCCCGCGGGCGCCAGTTTGATTTCTATCGCCGAGCCCTCGATCCACCGGCTACCCTGACCTCCCCCAGCAGATTTGGGGGAGGTGGGCGAGGGTTACGAGTCCGGAGGGGGTGGACCCGGGAGCCGCCGAAGCGCGATCGAAGTTCTCCCCTCTCCGCGAGGAACGAGCGGGGAGGGGCCGGGGGAGGGGCCCCGCGCCGTGCTGGTGGATTTTGTGCAGTGAGGGGGATGCGTTCACCCCGGCCGGGAGCACCGGCGGGGTGGGGACAGACACACGGGGAGGATCGATGCGGTGGAACGCGTGGGCGCGGCGGGGGTCGGCCGCCGCATGGACGCTGATGCTGGCGCTGGCCGCCGGCGCGTGCGGTGGCGGCGGTGACCGCCCGGCGGCCAACAAGGGCAGCGGCGCGGGGGACGAGGGCGTGGGCGCGGGGCATCCCACCTTTACCGGTGCGGCGCCCGGAGGCACGCTCATCTTTCTGGCCGAAGGCGACGTGGACGACCTGAACCCGCTCACCTTCGACAACACCCAGTCGTACCAGATCGTCCACCTGCTCTTCCGGGCGCTGGCGCGGCGCGACAGCACGCTGAGCAACTACGTGCCGGACCTGCTGGAGTCGTGGAGCCGTCCGGATCCCGCCACCGTCATCCTCAAGGTCCGCCCCAACCTCAAGTGGCACGACGGGCAGCCGGTGACGGCCGAGGACGTCGTCTTCACCATCCAGCGCCAGCAGGACTCCGCCACCGCCTCGCCCCGCCAGGCCGACGTGGGCGCGGTGACCTCCGTGCGCGCCGTCGATCCGCAGACGGTGGAGGTCAAGCTCAACCGCACCGGCCCCAGCACGCTCAACGCGCTGCTGGAGGTGATCCCCGTGCCGAAGCACCTGCTGCAGAACGTGGACCCCGCGCAGATGCGCTTCAACGCGTTCAGCCAGAAGCCGGTGGGGAACGGGCTGTTCAAGTTCGGCAGCTGGACCAAGGGGCAGCAGATCATGGTGGAGGCCAACCCCGACGCCCCCGAGGGGCGGCCGGCGCTGGACCGCATCGTGGTGCGCGTGGTGCCCGACGCGACGGCGCGCCTGACGCAGCTGCTGAACGGCGAGGCCGACCTGACCAAGGTGGCGCCGGAGCAGCGCGAGCAGCTGGAGCGTGCGCCCGGCGTGCGGCTGGAGACGGCGGCGCAGGTGCGGCCGGGATGGGTGGCGTTCAACCAGCAGAAGGCGCCGGTGAACGACCTGGCGGTGCGGCGCGCGTTCCTGCAGGCCATCAACCGCGAGCAGATCGTGCAGGCGCAGTTCGGCGAGCACGGCACGGCGGCGCTCTCGCCGATCGCGCCGGGGCTGCGCGAGCACAGCGCCGACGTCCGCCCCATCGCCTACGACCTCAACGCCGCCAGGCAGACGCTGGAGCAGGCGGGGTGGCGCGACACCAACGGCGACGGCATCCGCGAAAAGGGCGGGCAGCCGCTGCGCATCGAGATGGAGGTCAGCTCGGCCGACCAGATGCGCAAGGACATGCTCATCTTCATGCAGCAGCAGCTGCGGCAGGCGGGGATCGACCTGGCCATCCGCGAGATGGAGCGCGCCAGCTGGGTGGAGCGGCTGCGCGGGCGCGAGTTCACCGCCAGCTTCTGGGGATGGGGGTGGGGTCCGGGGGTGATGGGCCCCAACGCCGAGATGCTGTTCCACTCGCGCAGCATCCCCCCCAACGGCCCCAACTTCGCCGGGTACAGCAATCCGAAGACGGACGCGCTGATCGACAGCATCCTGGTGGAGAACGACACCACAAAGGCCCGCGGCCTGTGGCGCCAGCTGGAGCAGCAGGTGATCGACGACGCCGTCTACGCGCCCATCTTCCTTGACCCCGAGTTCTACGCCGTGCACCAGCGCTTCGCGAACGTCAAGTTCCGCGGGCCGGAGTGGTGGGAGGACGTGATCTACTGGAGCGTCCCGGAGAACCGCCGGCTTCCCCGCGACCGGGCGGGGCGGTGAGGGTGAACGGGTGAGGGGGTGAAGGGGCCCGTTTTCCGACGGGCCCTCTCCCCCGACCGACCTTTCGCTCGTTCCTCGCGACGGCGGTCGACCCCTCCCCCCAACTACAGGGGAGGGGTTGTTCACGTGCACGGCAGTCGAGGAAACAAAACAACCCCTCCCCCGGGGTTGGGGGAGGGGTCGCCGCGAGCCGCGAGGAACGAGCGGCGAAGTCGGCGGGGGAGAGGGCCCGTCGGAAGACGGGCCCCTTCACCATCACTCCCGCCGCGCCGTATCCCGCCGGGTCGTGTCACGCACCGGGTCCACGATGGACTCCGTGGTGAGCGCCGGGTTGTTGAAGCCGTGCTTCTTGTTCAGGTAGTACTCGGCCACCTGCGCGGCCACGGGGGCGGCGGCGCGCGAGCCGCTCTCGCCGAACTCCACGATCACCGCCACCACGATCTCCGGGTCGCCGCCGCGGGGCCCCGCGAAGCCCGTGAACCAGGCGTGCGGCTTCTTGGCGTCTACCGAGTTCTGCGACGTGCCCGTCTTGCCGTACAGCTTGAAGCGGTCCAGCTCCACCGCGTGGGCGGTGCCGCCGGCCTCGACCACGGCCGCCATTCCCTGCCACAGCGCCTGCAGCGTCTGCTTGCTCACCCGCAGGTCCGTCTCCACCGGCGTTTCCTTGCGCAGCAGCAGGTGCGGCGCGCGGGCCGTGCCGTTGCCCGCCAGCGCGCTGAAGAACTGCGCCATCCGCAGCGGCGTCTGCGCGTTGGGGCCCTGGCCGATGGACACGTTCATCACCTCGCTGGGCGGCGGCCGCCAGCCGAAGCGGTCCACGTACCACTCCTTGCCGGTGGGAAAGGTCCCCGTCCGCTCCCCCGGCATGTCCAGCCCGGTGGCGCGCGAGAAGCCCAGCCGCGTGCCCTCCGCCGTCAGCACGTCCAGCCCCAGCCGGATGCCCAGCTGGTAGAAGTACACGTTGCAGGAGTTGGCGATGGCCTGGATGAGGTTCTGCGGGCCGTGCCCCTCGCGCTTCATGCAGCGCGAGTAGCGGCCGGCGTACGCCATGCCGCCCGTGCACGCGACCGGCATCACGTACTCCGGCGTGATGACGCCCCGCTCCAGCCCCACGATGGCCGTGGCCAGCTTCCACGTGCTCGCCGGCGGGTAGATGCCGGCGATGGCGCGGTTCAGCAGCGGGCGGTTGGGGTCGCGGTTGAGCGCGGCCCAGTCCTGCGACCGCACGCCTCCCACGAACAGGTTGGGGTCGTAGCTGGGCGCGGAGTACAGCGCCAGGATCTCGCCCGTGGACGGCATCATGGCGACGACGGCGCCGCGCATCCCCGCCGGCCACACCTGGTGGGCGTAGCGCTGCAGGTCGAGATCGAGCGTCAGGCGCACGTCGGCGCCGGGCTCGGGCGGGTCGTTGATGGTGGGCGCAAAGCGGCCCAGCACCTGGCCCCGCGAGTTCACCTCGATGAACTGCGCGCCCGGCTTGCCCCCCAGTGTGCGCTCGTACTGCCGCTCGATCCCCGTCTTGCCGACGTGCTGCCCCTGCACGTACCCCTCGAAGTCGGGGCTCTGCAGCTCGCGGTCGTTGATCTCCAGCACGTACCCCACCACGTGCGCCACCGCCGCCCCCGCCGGGTAGCGGCGGATGGGGCGGCGGTCCATGGTGAGCCCGCGCAGGGGCTCGCTGCGCTCCTCCAGCCGCGACACCTGCTCGAAGGTCAGGTGCGGCACCACCTGCACCGGCTTGCCCTTGCTGGTGCGCGCACGGCGGACGACGTCCTCCACCCCCGCCGAGTCCAGCGCCAGCATCTCGCGCACCGGGGCCAGCCAGGCGCGGATGGAGTCCGCCGGGGCGGGGTCCACCATCAGGCTGTAGCCGGTCACCGTTTCGGCGATCAGCTTGCCGTTGCGGTCGTAGATGGCGCCGCGCGGGGCGGCTACGGGAAGGACGTCGAAGCGGTTGTCGTCCGCGCGCAGGGCGAACTCGCCGTTGCGCACGATCTGCGTGCGAAAAAAGGCGCTCCCCAGCAGTCCCAGCATCACCACGATCGCCATTACCGCCGACAGCGAGCGCTGGCGGCGTGAATGCGGGTGGAACGGGTCCGCGGGGCGGAGCCTGAGGTCCTGGTAGCGCGACATGCGGAGGCGGCGTACTGCTGTTGGGGGAAAGTGACGTAAAGTTAAGCACGTAAACGTTTTTGCGCCAGACGGAACATCGTGCCGGGCGGCGGGTCCTACCCTGCACGTCCGGGAAAGCGGTGCATCAGCCTTGCGCAACCCCGCGGGAACGCTAGTATTCTGGCATCCCGCGCTCCACCGCGTCTGCGTTTCTCCTTTGCGGCCCTCTTGCGGCACGCAACTTGACGTTATCCCGGCGCGCACCCAG
>DASQBH010000031.1:0-2086 GCA_035635315.1 Longimicrobium sp. | reverse complement strand
GCGAGTTCCCCTCGTGCAGCGCCCGGTCGCCGTTCGTCTCGCGCAGGCGCTCCACGATGCCCAGGCCGGCATCGCGCGCGCGGACGGAGTCGGAGCGCGCCTGCAGCAGCGCCTGCAGGCTGGCGCCCCGCTCCCGCAGGTCAGGGCGGCGCGCCATCAGGGGCGCGGTGGAGTCATTGCCGATCGGCATCTGGTGGTCGATGGGATAGACGGTGGGGTGCCCCAGCCGCCGCGCCAGCCGAAAGCCGATCTGCACCACCTCGTTGCGCACCTGCGACGTGCCGGCGGCCGCGTAGCGCCGGTACCGCGCCGTCGTGGAGTCGGCGAAGGTGTAGGGCCACTCCACCGCGATCTGCTCCGGCGCCCACCGCTCCAGCCGCGTCGCCAGCTCCTCCAGCTCCGCCTGCCGCTGCGGCGTGAGCACGTCCTCGGCGGACGTACGCACCGCGTCGTTCCCGGAGCCTTCGAAGTGCCAGGTGCCCAGCAGCATCACCTGCACCTCGCCCGGCTCGCACGCCGCCGGAAACCCGGTGGGCACCTGCTGCGCCACCGTCCGCGCCGGGACGCCGGCGGCGATCGCGAGCGCCAGCAGCGCGGGCGTAACCCGGAGAATGCGGAATGGTCGGTTCACGGCGGAATCTCCTTGGATGATGCGTTCGATCACGCGGATACTGGATCCGGCCACCCGCGGCGCACGATCGCGCGGCGGGTGCCCGGCCGTCAACTCCATCGCCTCGCCCGGCGCTTACTGGGGTGGGGCGCTCATCACCTGGCGCACCTCGATGGCCATGTTCAGCGGCGCGCCGCCGGGGCCGGGGGCCGCGGACGCCTTTGCCGCGATCTGGTACGCGCGCTCCGGCGAATCCACCTCCACGATCCAGTAGCCGGCCAGGAACTCCTTGGCCTCGGGGAAGGGCCCGTCCGTCACCGGCGCACCGTCCTTGCCGGCGCGCACCAGCCTGGCCTCTCCCGGCGCGGCCAGCCCCTGCCCATCCGCCCATTCGCCGGCCTCCATCAGCTCCTTGTTGAACTGGTGCATGAAGCCGATGTGGGCCTGAAAGTCTTCCGGGGACCAGTCGTTGACCTTGTAGTCACCCGTGCCGCGCGGCGCGTGCATCATCAGCATGTACTTCATGGTCCGTTCTCCTGTCCGATGTGATGTCCGTGTTGACTGCCTGCATGGGAGCCCCCGTGGCCCTTGCACCCTGTAGTCGGAGCCGGCCGCGCGTTCTCGACATCGGCGTAGAAGTACACGATCCGCACACCCTTCCGCCAGCACGCGGAGCCACGCGCGCCTCGGCCGGGCAGATGCGGAGGGCGATGCGCGTTCTCACCTCCAGCGTCCGCGGTCCGTCTTCCATCCCGTCCTGCGAGGCCCCACCATGTCCCCTGCCGCCGATCGTTCCACCCGCGCCCCGCTCACGCCGCTGCAGGCCATTGTCGGCGGGGCGCTGGTGGTGGGTGTGCTGGATCTGCTGGATGCGCTGCTGTTCTTTGGCGCCCGCGGCGTGCCGCCCGTGCCCATTCTGCACAGCATCGCGTCGGGGCTGCTGGGCCGCGCCGCCTTTCGCGGGGGCGCGGCCACGGCGGCGCTGGGCGTGCTGCTGCACTTTGTGATCGCGTTGGGCGTGGTGGCCGTGTACTACGCGGCCAGCCGGGCGATGCCGCGCTTGCGCCGCCAGCCGCTGCTCTACGGCCCGCTGTACGGGCTGGTGGTGTACGCGGTGATGAACGTGATCGTGGTTCCGCTCTCCGCGGCGCCGGACGGGCCCAAGCCGTGGCCCGTGCTGGTCAACGGCCTGCTGATCCACATGCTGGGCGTGGGGCTCCCCGCCGCGCTGGCCGCGCGCGCCGCGGGCCCGCCCTCGGAGCCGCGCGCCCGCATGGCACCCGCCTGAGCCCCGCGCCCCGCGGTCACCCGTCCGCGGGAGGGCCGCTCATCACCTGGCGCACCTCGATCGGCATGTTCATCGGGACCCCGCCCTTGCCGGGCGCCGCGGAGGCGCGCGCCGCCAGCTCGTAGGCGCGCTGCGGGGCGGGCACGTCCACGATCCAGTAGCCGGCCAGGAACTCCTTCGACTCGGGG
>DASQBH010000030.1:0-8861 GCA_035635315.1 Longimicrobium sp. | reverse complement strand
GCCGCAGCCGCCGGACCGACCGCTCGCGCCCGGTTGCGGGATCGTACGCCGACCACAGCGCCACCCGGCCCAGCGCCCGCTCGAAGTGGCCGATGGTGGTCATCGAGACGGCGTACACCATCTGCTGATGGAACTGCGGGTTGCCTTCGGCGGGGTCCAGCCCGTCCCTGGCCAGCAGGTACGGGTGCTCCAGGTTCACCGGTGCGTAGAAGCACTGGCTGGCGGGATCGAAGTCCACCACCTCCACGTATTCGCCCACCGGGCCGGGGCGCAGGCGCTCCCACGGCACCTTTACCGTCACGCGGTTGAGGACCGCCGTCTCCACGCGCGTGGCAAGGCTGGGATCGAACGCGTACACGCGCAGCCGCCGGTACTGCGGGCGCGACGGGTGGCTGGCAGGCGCGGACGGGACGGCCGCGGACGACGTGGGCTTGCGCATGGGTGACGCGGAGCCTGGAGTGGCGGGACCGGTGCGGCAGCGGATGCGATGTGCACCCGTGGAGGCGGCGGTGGCACGGGTCGCCGGGGTCAAGATAGCGCGCTCTGATGCACTGGCAAGTATCACGTGTTTCAAGTTTCCCGCTCCGCGCGATTCAAAGGGATTCCCTTTGCGCCGCGCCTAACGGGGCGAGTCGAGCGATCGTGTAAAAACCTGATTTTCCGGAAATCCTCCACGCGCGCCGGACGGGCGCGGCGGGAGCCGGAGCGGCGGTTCATCTAGTGGCGGATAGGGAGATGGTGGGCGACGCGGCGGGATCAGATGCGTTTCCGCCGATCGCCGGGCCAAAGCCTGCGGCCAGGACGGCCATAAGCCCCGTCTCGGTGCCGCTGACGCGTCACCGAACGGGGCTTCAACCGCTCGCGCGCCGGCCACGCGGCTTCTGCGCCGCTACGGAACCGTTCGACCACGATCAGCCCGCGGGCCGCGCCGGCCTCGGACGACCCGAGCGGGTGAAGCCCCGCCGGGCGAGCTCCGCGAGCCCAGGGCGGGGCTTATGGCCTTTCTAGCCGCGGATTTCAATCCGTGGTTTTCGGCGGGACGCGCCACACCCGCGCCCCGCCCGCCCCGCCCCGCCCCGCCCCGCCCGCGTCCCCCGCACCCCCCGCACCCCCCGCGCCTCCCGCGGCCCCTACACCTTCCGCCGCTCCAGATCCCGCAGCAGCACCCGCGCGGCGTTTCGCCCCGACGCGCCCATGATGCCGCCGCCGGGGTGCGTGCTGGCGCCGGTGAGGTACAGGCCCTTGAGGTGCGATTTGTAGTTCGCCATTCCCGCCATCGGCCGCAAGCCGAACATCTGGTCCAGGCTCATCTCCACGTGCATCACGTTGCCGCGCGGCAGCCCCAGGTCGCGCTCCAGCGCCAGCGGATGCTGAAAGAGCCGGCCGACGACCTTGTCCCGCGTGCCGGGCGCGTAGCGCTCGAAGGTGTCGAGGATGTTGTCCGCCACCTGCTCGCCGATGTCGTCCCAGCCGCGGCCGCCGCTCAACTGGTACGGATAGTACTGCGCCCACAGCCACAGCACCTCGCCACCGGGCGGCGCCAGCGAGTCGTCCACCGCGCTGAAGGTCATCGCCACGATGGGGGGATCGCGCGCAGGGTCGCCGCGCAGAAAGTCGGCGTAGGCGTCCGCGATCTGCGCGCGGTCGCGGCAGAGCAGCTGCAGGCCGACGCGCGCCTCCCTCCCCGGCGACGCGGCGTACGACACCGGCTCGCGCAGCGCCAGCCGCAGCACCGCGCCGAACCCGTTCCCCACGCGGATGGCGTCCGTCCCCGGCGGGCGGTGCGCCTCCGGCAGCAGGCGGCCCAGCGTCTCCAGCACGTGCGCGCCGCTGAGCACCGCGCGTGCCGTGCATCCACCCTCCCGCGTCTCCACCCCTACCGCGCGGCCGCCCTCGATCACGATGCGCTCCACCGGCGCGCCCACGTGCACCTCTCCCCCGTGCGCCTGGATGTGCCGCGCCAGCGCCTGCGTCAGCATCCCCGAGCCGCCACGCGGGCGCGCGATCCCGCCCTCGTGGTAGAGCGGCTGCCAGAGCAGAAAGGGCGCGGTGAGCGGCTCGTGCGGCGGTGGACCGCTCTGCGCGGCCATCCACACCAGCGGCGTCTTGACCTTCTCCTCGGTGAAGTAGCGGTCCACCACCTCGCCGTACGGGCTCAGGATCGTCCGCAGCGCCCGCTTCCAATCCCCCTGCACCGCCTTTCCGAAGATGAACTTCTTCCCCAGCTCGAAGGGGCTGGGGACGCTCAGGAAGGCATCCTTCACCGTGCGCGCGAACGGGCGCCAATCGTCCAGAAAGCGCCGGTACGCCTCGCCCTCGCCGGGGAAGAGCGTCTCGATCCCATCCACCGTGCGGTCCACGTCGCGGTGGATGAAGAGCGCGGTCCCGTCGTCGTACGGCGCAAAGAAGAGCGGGTCGAGCTCGATGTACTCCAGCCCGAACCGCTCCAGCCCCAGCTCGCCCACGATCGGCGTGTTGCGGATGAGGATGTGTGCGCTGCCGCCCAGGTCGAAGCGGTAGCCGGGGACGATCTCCTCCGTGGATACGGCGCCGCCCGCCACGTGCCGCCGCTCGAAGACGCGGACGCGGTACCCCGCCTGCGCCAGGTACGCGCCGCTGATGAGCGCGTTGTGCCCCGCGCCCACGATGGCGACGTCGCAGTCCGTGTTCGTGCGCCTCATCGGCCCGCCGTGGCGGGGGCGGCGTGCGCGACGGGTTTGCGGGCGGGATACAGAAAGAGCGTCAGCCCCTGGACGACGAGGAGGTTGGTGGCAAGGAAGAACGCCGCCTCCTCCAGCGGCAGCGGGCCGAACTTGATCCCCAGCGTCTGCGTCTCGCTGATGCGCCAGATGCCCAGGCGGATTGCGATCGCGTCCGCCATCCACAGGTAGAGGGTCGGGATGCCGACGGCCAGCGCGAACGTCCCCGGCGCCGCGCCGATGCGCCCCCCCGCCACGGCCCACTGCGCCGCCAGCACCGGCGCGGCCCAGGCCAGGATCATCCCCAGGTACGTTCCCTCCTCGCTCCGCAGCAGCACCCATCCCCAGAGCGCCAGCGCCGCGTAGAGCACGGCCGGCCCCCAGCGCACGGCCGGCGCGGCGAAAGGCGCATCGCCGTCCCGCGGCCCGATCACCCGGTAGAACCAGAGGCCGGTGAGCAGCGGCTGCAGGATGAAGAAGAGGTATTCCTCGATGGGGATCAGCCCGATCGTCCCGATCACCCGCTCCGGGCCGTATCCCCACACGCCGCGGCGGATGAGCTCGCTGTCCCACGGCGTGGTGTAGACCAGCGCCAGCAGCACCACGCCGACCAGCGCGGGGATGGCGCGCGGCCCGATCCGCTCCACCGGCCGCCGCGACGTCAGGAAAAGCAGGAGCAGCGGCGGGAGGATGAAGATCAGGTGGAACTGCAGGTACGTCATCGACCGGCACCCGCCATCATCGGGACCGGCGCGGGGTGCGCGGGGCGGGGGACCACGCGCTCCAGCACCTTGGCGGACGACAGCACCCCCGGCACCCCGCCGCCCGGGTGCGTCCCCGCGCCCACGAAGTACAGGCCGGCCACGTCGTCCGAGCGGTTGTGGTAGCGAAAGTACGCGCTCTGCGTCAGCCGCGGCTCCAGGCCGAACGCGGCCCCCTCCACCGAGCGCAGGTCGTGCTCGAACTCGTGCGGCGTAAGGAACGACGGGCTCGTCACCGTGGAGGTGATCCCCGGGAGCACGCGCCGGTCCAGCTCCTCCAATATCCGCGCGAAGTACGGCTCCGCCTGCTGCTTCCAGTCGATGCCGCTGCGGTTGTTGGGCACGGGGGAGAGCACGTACAGCGCCTCGTGCCCGGGCGGCGCGAGGGACGGATCGGTGCGCGTGGGGGCGTGCAGGTACAGCGATGCATCCGGCGCCAGCCGCTTGCGCGTAAAGATGTCGTTCAGCAGCCCCTTGTAGCGGTCGCCCAGGACGATGGTGTGATGCGCGACGTCCGGAAACGTCTTCGTGCTGCCGAAGTAGGCCACGAACAGGCTCATCGACTGCCGCTTGCGCGCGACCGCCGCGTCCGTGTTCCGCCGCCGGTGCGCCCCGTCGATCATCCGCGTGTAGACGTACGACGGGTCCGCGTTGCTCACCACCACGTCGCAGTCGATGCGCTCGCCCCCCTCCAGGCAGACGGCGGACGCGCGGCCGCGGCTGACCTCGATGCGCTCCACCGGCGCGTTCAGCCGCACCTCCACGTCCATCTCCTCCAGCAGCCGCACCAGCGCGGCGACGATCTCGCCCGTGCCGCCCATGGCAAAGTGGACGCCCCACTTGCGCTCCAGCCAGTGGATCAGCAGGTAGATCGACGTCGTCGTGAACGGGTTGCCGCCGACGAGCAGGGGCTCGAAGGTGAACGCCCGCCGCAGCCGCTCGTCCTTGATGTAGCGCGCCACCAGGCCGTAGACGGTCCGGTGGCTCTCCAGCGCGATCATTTTGGGGATCACGCGGATCATGTCGCGCGCGCGGTCGAACGGCTGGTCGGCCAGCTGGGTGTAGCCCACGTCGAAGATGCGGCGCGCGTGCTCCGCCAGCTTTCGGTAGCCGTCCACGTCGCGCGGGCTCATCGCCCGGATCTGCGCCAGCAGCCGTTCCTCGTCCTGCACGTAGTCAAAGGTGCTGCCGTCGTGAAAGAGGATGCGGTAGAACGGGTCCACCGGCACCAGCTTCACGTACTCCTCCATCCGCCGCCCCGCCAGCGCGAACAATTCTTCGAGCAGGTACGGCGCGGTGATGACCGTGGGCCCCGCGTCGAAGGTGTAGCCGTCGCGGCGAAAGACGCGCGCCCGGCCGCCCGGCTGGTCCAGCGCCTCCACAACCTGCACGTCGTATCCCATCACCCGCAGCCGGACGGCCGCCGCCAGCCCGCCGAATCCACTGCCGATCACTACCGCGCGAGGTGCCTTCACCCGGGTCTCCGTTGCACAACTGTTTTCAGGCTGGCCGCCGGATTGCAGCCGCAATGCTACGCCCTCCGCAAACCTTGTGCAAGCGTTGGACAATCCGGTATCGTAATTGCGGTCCCCCACCCGGGAACGACTGCCGCAGGAATCCCGCCGCGCGGCGTCCACGTTTTTTCCAGCCGCAGGGTATGATGCCACGCCTGCCCCAATCCACCACCGCCGACCGCTGGACGCGCGCCGCCCTGTGGGTGCTGTGCGCGTTCACCGCGTTCACGCTGGCCGGCTACGCCAGCTTCGGGCTCCATCCCCAGCTCCTGGCCCGCTGGCCGCACCTGGCCGGGGTGTACGGCGTCGCCTTCCGCTTCTTTGCGGTCGGCCACGTGCTCATCGCCGGCGCCGTGCTCATCCTCTTCCTCACCCTGCGCGCCGGGCGGCGCTGGCTGCCGGCGTTCGCGGCGCTGTACGCCATCAGCCTGTCGTCGGAGCTGCTGGGGACCAGCATGGGGATCCCGTTCGGCGACTACGGCTACACGGAGCTGCTGGGGATCAAGTGGTTCGGCCTGGTGCCGCTGGTGATCCCGCTCAGCTGGTTCTTCATGGCGCTCCCCTCGTACGCGCTGGCGCTGCGGGCCCTTCCCGCGCCGGAGGCGGCCGGGCGGCGCGTGCTCCTCGCGTCTCTCATCCTGGCCAGCTGGGACCTGGCGCTGGACCCGGCCATGAGCTTCGCCACCAAGTACTGGGTGTGGGGCGAGACGGGGCCGTACTACGGGATGCCGCTGCTGAACCTGTTCGGCTGGTACGTCACCGGCCTGCTGCTGATGGGCGCGCTGGCGGCGCTGCGGGCGGAGTCGTGGATCCGCCCCCTGCCGCACCGCTGGCTGGGCGGGTTCTACCTGGCCAACCTGGCGCTGCCGCTGGGGATGAGCGCCGCCGCCGGCCTGTGGGGCGCGGTGGCCGCTACCCTCGCGGCGCTGGGCGTCGCGTACGGCGCCGCCCGGCTGCTGGCCGGTGGCGTGCGCAGCGCGCGGCTGGTGGAGGTGCGCGCATGAGCCCGGCCACGGCGGAGCGGGTGGATGCGCTCGCGGAGGTGCGCGCCGGCCTGGCGCGCGCCGCGGACGCCGCCGCGGTGGCGGGGATGCCGCGCCCGGCGTGCGACGGCCAGCTGCTGCGCCCGCTGCTGGCGTACGCCGCGGCCGCGTCGTCGGCGGAGCCGGTGCGGACGGAGTTCTGGTGCGGCGCGCTGGCCGTGCAGCTGGCGCACGAGGCCTCGCTGGTCCACGACGACATCGTGGACCAGGCCAGTACCCGCCGCGGCGCGCCCACCGTCGCCGCGGCCAAGGGGATCGGCCCGGCGCTCGTCCTCGGCGACCACCTCCTTTCCTCCGCCTACCGGATGGCCGCGGCGACGGGGAGCCTGCAGTTCGCCTCCCTCTTCGCCCGCGCCGTGGAGCGCACCATTGCGGGCGAGCTGGCGCAGGGGCGCGCGGCGGGGCGCCGGCTGACCTGGGACGAGTACCGCGAGATCGCGCTGGGCAAGGCGGGTGAGCTGATGGGGTGCGCCGTCGCGCTCCCCGCGGTGCTGCAGGGGCGGGCGGACGCGGACCGCTGCTTTGAGCTGGGGCGGCGGATGGGGCTGATGTACCAGATGCTGGACGACGTCCTCGACTACTGCCCCGCGGCCGACACCGGCAAGCCCGCGCTGGGCGACTACGCGCAGGGCCGCTGGACCTGGCTGCTGGAGGAGCTGGATGGGGTCGAGTTCGGCGCTGAGCCGGCGGGGATC
The DNA here is from genome assembly GCA_035635315.1 of Longimicrobium sp. Classification (GTDB taxonomy): domain Bacteria; phylum Gemmatimonadota; class Gemmatimonadetes; order Longimicrobiales; family Longimicrobiaceae; genus Longimicrobium. The sequence continues at coordinate 2,149 of DASQBH010000030.1, read as the reverse complement.
GCCGCCCGGCTGCACGCGGCTCTGGCGGATGGGGATACGCCGCTGCGCCGCTGCCTGGCCCGCCTGCAGCGCGAGGCGGCGGGGTTGACGGAGGAGCTGCGCGCCGCCTTTCCCGGCGACGACATCCTCCCCTCGCTGCTGCAGAAGTGGATGGACGGCGCGCGCGACGCCGTGGCGCGCGAAGAGGCGGCGCGGCGTCCGGTACCCGTCATCGCGCGGCGCGCATCCGACCGTCTGCTGGCCCGCGTTCCGTCCGCGGCGGAATGGGGTCGCTACTTCGCCGTCAACAGCCGCTCCTTCCGCTTCGCGGCCCGCTTCTTTCCGCCGGGGGAGTGGGAGCGGGTGGCGCGCGTCTACGCCTGGTGCCGCGTGACGGACGACCTGGTCGACCTGCCGAGCGCGGCGGACGACGCGGAGGAGATGCTGGACGAGTGGGTGCACCTCACCCGCCGCGCGTACGACGGCGGGTCTACGGGCATCGAGCTGCTGGACCGGGTGATGCGTGAGTCCGCCTCCGCCGGCGTGCCGTTCACCTACGCGGCGGAGCTGGCCGAGGGAATGCGGATGGACCTGCGGATGCGGCGCTACGCGTCGATGTCCGAGCTGCGCGTCTACACCCACCGCGTGGCGTCGGTGGTGGGGATGTGGATCACGGAGCTGGCCGGCGTCCACGCGCCGCGGGTGCTGGCGAAAGCGGGGGAGATGGGGCACGCGATGCAGTTGACCAACATCCTGCGCGACGTGGGCGAGGACTGGCGCCAGGGACGTCTCTACCTTCCCGCGGACGCGATGGAGCGCCACGGGGTCACGGAGGACGCCATCGCCCGCATGTGCCGGAGCGGCGGCGCGCCGGACCCCGGCTATCGCTGCATGGTGGAGGAGCTGCTGCGCAGCGCGGAGGCATCGTACCACGGCGCATTTGCCGCCATCCGCGAGCTGCCGGCGGGGTACCGGCGGCCGGTGGCGGTGGCCGCGTACGTCTACCGCGGCATCCACGCACCCATCCGCCGCGCCGGGCACGACAACCTGGGCCGCCGCGCCGTGACCTCCGGCACCGCCAAGGCGCTGCTGGCCACGCGCGCCCTGTGGGACGTGTGGAAGCTGGAGCGCGCCCCGGCGAGCGCGTTCGCCGCCGACACCGAGGCGCGGGAGGCCGCGCCGGTGCGCCTGGCCGGCGCGTGAAGCGGGCGATCCTGGCCGCCGCCCTGCTGGCGCCCGCCACCCACGCCCAGGCGCAGGGGCTGTCGCCGGCGGAGATCCAGGGCGTACGCCAGCTGTACGGCCAGGCGCTTACCTCCGAGCGGGGGATCCCGCGCGGCCTGGCAGAGGTGGAGCGGCTGCGCGCCGCCACGCGCGACCCGTACGCGCTCGCCACCCTGACGGCGTATACCGGCGCGTTCACCGTCCTGCGCGCCAAGCACGGCATCTGGCCCCCGGACCGGCTGCGCCACACGCGCAACGGGCTGGCGGTGCTGGATTCCGTCGTCGCCGCGCACCCGCGCCACGCCGAAGCGCGCTACCTGCGGCTGATGAGCTGCTACTACCTGCCGGGGATCTTTGGCCGCGGCTGGTCCGTGCGCGACGACTTCGCGGCGCTGGCACGGCTCCTTCCCTCCGTCCGCGGCGACTACCCGCCGGACCTGTACAAGGCCATCGTGCGCTTTGTGATGGAGCACGGGCACCCGTCGCCGGAGCAGCGGGCGGCGCTGCAGGCCTCGCTGGGGGCGGCGGATGGATAGCCGCTGGCAGCCTCCCGCGGTGCGCGCCTTCGAGCTGTTCTTTCGCCCCTGGCGCGACGCGCGCGTGCGCACGCTGGTGGCCGGGCTGCCGCGTGCGCTGCCGGAGGGCGTTCCGCTGCTGCTGGCCGCCAACCACGTGAGCTGGTGGGACCCGTTCACCCTGCGCGAGATGCAGCGGGTGCTGCGCCCGTCATCCCCCGTGTTCGTGGTGATGCTGGAGCGCGAGCTGGCCCAGCGGCCGTACTTTCGGCGGATGGGCGTGCACGGCATCGAGCCCGGATCGGGCGCGTCGCTGCGCGCGTGCATCCGCCAGCTGCGGACGCGGCTGGAGGAGCGGCCGGACGGGACGGTGATCTTCTTTCCCCAGGGCCGCATCTGGCCGTCGTTCCGCCGCCCGCTCGGCTTCCACC
>DASQBH010000029.1:0-4480 GCA_035635315.1 Longimicrobium sp. | reverse complement strand
GGTGGGCGACATCGCGGACGAGGAGGGCCACCACCCCGCGCTGCTGACGGAGTGGGGCCGCGTGACGGTGACCTGGTGGACGCACAAGATCCGCGGGCTGCACCGCAACGACTTCGTGATGGCCGCCAAGACGGACGAGATCGCGGGGTCCGGCGCGTAGTCCCGCGGAGCGGCTGAAGCCGCCGCAACAACAGCGGAAAGCCCCGCCCCTGGCTCGCAGAGCTCGCCAGGGGTGGGGCTTCAACTTCATGGCGCTGCGCGCGAACAGTCCGGGGTTCAGTCTTTCGCGCGCCGGAGCCTGCCAGGCGGCTGGAGAAAACTCCGTTAACCCCGTTGACTCCGTGTGAGGCCGATCTTTTTCAGTCCGGCACGGCGGCGTCGCGGAGGCGGCGGTGGCGAGCCTGCTGCGCGCGGCGGCCGCGCCCGCCCGTGTCCTGCCTGGTAATTATCATACGTTGTTCTCCACCGACCCATGCGCGCACAGTCGCACGTTGGCAGCCACGGACTGAGCGCGCCGCATTCACCCGTCACGCTGGAGGTGGAGCCATGGCCCGCAAAGTCTCGCTGCTTCGCGCCCTGCTGTTCTCGCTGGGGATCAGTGGTGCGCTGGCGTTCGGGGCCAGCACCGCGCTGGCGGTTCCGAGATCGACATGCGCCGACCCGAACGCCTTTGGATCCTGCCTCGGCTGGTACGACTGCAAGAAAACCTGCGAGCGGTACGGATTCTCGGGGATCGAGGCGCACTGCATGAACGGCTGCTGCTATTGCGAGGTGAACTGATCGGCGCCGCGATGAACCCCTCCGCCGCGGAGTTCGGCCGGTGGATGCGGATGTAGAACGCCGCCGGAGCGTGGTCGTCACGCTCCGGCGGCATGTTTCGCGTACCCACCGTCGGGGAAGGCCGAGTTAATCCGCGGTGCCCTGGCGCCAGAGAGCTTCCGCTTCCTGGAGGAATGCGCGGGTGAGGTCGGCGGCGGGACCGGTGCGCAGCATGCGGAGGCCCTGGCCGGCCCAGAGGGAGAGGGCGTCGGCGTTGCCGCGCTCGGCGGCGGCGGCGCGCATGGCGCGCGTGAGCGTGTTCTGCAGGGGGAACGGCGGGATGGGTACGGCCTGGTCCCGCACCTGGTCCATGAAGGCGGTGCGGATGCCGCGCGCGGGGCGCCCCGAGTAGGCGCGGGTGAGGGCGGTCGCGTCCTCGTGCGCGGAGGCCAGCCGCGCGCGGTAGGGCGCGGAGGTGCCCGCCTCGTCCGCGGCCAGGAACGCGGTGCCCATCTGCACCCCCGCCGCGCCCAGCATTCGCGCGGCGGCGATCCCGCGTCCGTCCATGATGCCGCCGGACGCCAGCACGGGAACGCGCACGGCGTCCACCACCTGCGGCACCAGCGCCATCGTCCCCACCATCCCGTCCTCCAGCGGGCCCAGAAAGGTGCCGCGGTGCCCGCCCGCCTCGCTCCCCTGCGCCACCACGGCGTCCACGCCCGCATCCTGCAGCGCTACGGCCTCGCGGACGGTGGTGGCGGTGCCCATCAGGAACACGCCGCGCCGCCGCAGCGCATCCAGCACCGGCGCGTCGGGGATGCCGAAGGTCCAGCTGAACGCCCGCACCTCCTCGTCCAGCACCACCTCCATCTGCGCGTGAAAGTCGGGGAGCGGGGGCGGGTCCCGCGGCGGAGGGGCGATGCCGAGTGACTGGTGCCAGCGCGCCAGCAGCCGCAGCATGGGCTCGGGATCCGCCGCGCCGTCCGTGGGGCCGCCGGCAAACAGGTTCACGGCAAAGGGGCGGTCCGTCAGCCGCCGCGTCTGGCGGATGGCGTCGCGGACCTGCTCCGGCTGCAGGTAGGCCGCGCCCAGCGAGCCCAGCCCGCCGGCGCTGGAGACGGCGGCCGCCAGTTCCGGCGTGCCGGGGCCGCCTCCCAGCGGCGCCAGCACCAGCGGATGCGCCACGCCCATCCGCCGCGCCAGGCCGCTCCAGCCGCTCATCCCGGTCTCCCTCAGTCCGGTACGGCGGCGTCGCGCAGGCGGCGGTGGCGGGCCTGCTGCGCGGCGGCCTCGCGCGCCTCGTCCAGCCGGTTCAGGCGGGTGAGCATGCCGATCAGGCGCTCGTAGTCCACCGCCAGCACGCGGTGGTTGGGGTTGGGACCCGCCTCTTCCACGCGGATGCCGGCCTGCAGCGCGTCCGCCGCGTCCCACTCGCGCCCCATCGACAGCAGCGCGTCGGAGAGCGCCAGGTGGCAGCGCACCTCGTTGTGCCTGAGCTGGATCGCCAGCCGGTACCGGTCCGCCGCGTCTTCCCAGCGGCTCTGGCGGGCCAGGCGCACGCCCTCGTCGTAGGCGCGCCGCGCGCGCTGCATCCGCGCCACCGCTTCCGCGGCCGGGTCCACCACGACGACGGGCGCGGGCGGCGGGGCGGGGGGCGGCGCCACCGGCTGGCGAGGGTAGCACGCGGCCAGCGCCAGCGGCGCCACGATCAGGAAAATGCTGCGTACCTGCATGAGAGCCTGCGATCCTGCGCGACGGGGGTGGACGATGGAAGGCTACCGCGCGCGTCCTACCCCGTCAATCCGCCGTTTGTGGCGTCACTCCGCGGCGCCCTTCGCGCGCAGGTGCTCGACCACGTGCGCGTGCCCCCGCTCCCGCGCGAAGTCGATCGGGCGGCGGCCGTCTTCGGCGGCGGCGTCGGGATCGGCGCCGCGGTCCAGCAGCAGGTCGATGATCTCGACGACGCCGCGGTTGGCGGCGGAGTGCAGGGGCGTGAAGCCGCCGTGCTGCCGCGCGTTCACGTCCGCCCCCGCCTCCACCAGCAGGCGCGCGCCATCGATCCCCATGGGCCCGGAAAGGCCGGCGTGCAGCGGCGTGTTGCGCATGGCGTTGATGGAGAGCACGTTCGCGTCCGAGCCGCGCTCCAGCAGCAGCCGCACCGCCTCCACGTGGCCAAAGAAGCCGGCCAGGTGCAGCAGCGTCCATCCATCGTTGGTAAAGCGGGTGATGAGACCCGGCTCCGCGTCCAGCGCGGCGCGCAGCCGATCGACGTCGCCCAGCGCCGCGGCCTCGGCGCCGTCCGGCTGGCGGCCGTGCGCCAGGATCAGCTCCGCCAGGTCGCGGCGGCCGTGGTAGAGCGCGATCATCAGCGGGCTGTCGCCGCCGTCCTCCCGCGCGCCTGCCGCCTGCGGATCGGACTCCAGGATCGCGCGGAGCCCGTCCGCATCGCCCGCCTTGACCGCATCGATCATCCGCGTCGCCACGCTCATCCGAATCGCTCCCGTGAATCGTGCATCTTGATTCGTTAGCAAAACTAAATAAATTGTAGATCATGATCGACACGGACGCAAGGCTTTCGGATCCGGGGGATGCGGACGCGCGGGCGGAGCGGCTGGCGGACCGGCTGCACTCCGCCAGCATCCACCTGCTGCGCCGCCTTCGCCGCCAGGACGATGCGTCCGGGGTGACGGCGCCGCACCTGTCGGCGCTCTCGGTGCTGGTGTTCGGCGGCTCGCGGACGCTGGGGGAGCTGGCGCAGGCGGAGCAGGTTCAGCCGCCGTCCATGACGCGCATCGTGCGCAACCTGGAGCGCGACGGGCTGGTGGAGCGCGAGCCGCACCCCGACGACCGCCGCTCCGTTCGCCTGCGCGCCACCGACGCCGGCCGCCGCCTGCTGGAGGAGGGCCGCGCTCGCCGAGTGCACTCCCTCGCCGGCCGCCTGCGCGCGCTCTCCGCCGACGAGCTGGCGTGCCTGGAGCGCGCCGCGGGACTGATCGAGGGGATCGTGCGGGAGTAGGTCCCCCACCCCCGGCCCCTTCCCTCGCAAACTGCGCGAGGAGAGGGGAGAATTCGATCGCGCTCCGGCGGGCGAGGCGCCGTCCCCCCAGGAGCGAATGAATTCGCCGCTGGGAAAACGCAAAGTCCACCTCCGTGGACTGTAGCCGCCGGTTCTGCACGCACGACGAGTTACGAGCAATTCGACGGTAGATTCCTCGCTCGCTCGCGCGCCGGGTGCGGTGTCCCCCGCGGCGCTCCCTCGGAATGGCATCGGGCGTGACGACACGAGCGGGTGAAGCCCTGTTCGCGTCGCGCCTCGGCGCGAGACAGGGCTTATGGCCGTGCTAGCCGCGGGCTTGAGCCCGTGGCGACTGGCGGGCGCGGTTGGAGGTTTGTCGACACGCCCTCCCGCTAAAAACTTGACACACCCGAACGGCCGTTCGATTCTACCGGTTCCCACACATGCAGTGAGCGGCGCGGCCCCCGGCGGCGCCCCTCGACAAACCGGCGGAAGGAGCGGTTCCCTTTGATCCCGTCCCCCAACAAGCGCCGCGCGCCCGCACTGGCGCTCGCGCTGGCCCTGTTCGCCGCCGGCAGCGCCAGCGCGCAGCAGCGGCTCACCAGCCCCGAGCAGCAGTTCGGCCACCCCATCGGGGCCGACTACGTGCTCCCCAACTACCAGGACCTCGTCGCCTGGTGGCAAAAGCTGGACGGCGAGAGCGAC
>DASQBH010000028.1:0-2205 GCA_035635315.1 Longimicrobium sp. | reverse complement strand
GGCACGGAAATCTCGGACGGCGGGCGGTGCACGAGGGGATGGGCCGAGTGGCGCCTCCTTCAGGATGACACGGCTGGGCGCAGGAGAGGTTCAGATGCAGCTGGCAGACAAGGTGGCGCTCATCACGGGCGGGGGTGAGGGGATCGGGCGGGCGACGGCGCTGCTGTTCGCGCGCGAGGGGGCTAAGGTGGCCGTGCTGGGGCGGCACCGCGAGAACCTGGATCCCGTCGTGGACCTGATCGCGGCGGAGCACGGGGAGGCGATGCCGGTGTGCGCCGACGTGTCCAACGCGGACGAGATGCAGGCCGCGATCAAGGAGGTGATCGACAAGTGGGGGCGGCTGGACATCGTCTTTGCCAACGCGGGGATCAACGGCGTCTGGGCGCCGCTGGAGGAGCTGGAGCCCGACGAGTGGGACCGCACCCTCTCCATCAACCTCAAGGGCACCTTTCTGAGCGTAAAGTACGCGCTGCCGCACCTCAAGAAGCGCGGTGGCTCGGTGATCGTGAACTCGTCCATCAACGGCACGCGCGTGTTCAGCAACACGGGCGCGACGGCGTACTCGTGCAGCAAGGCGGGGCAGGTGGCGTTCACCAAGATGGCTGCGCTGGAGCTGGCGCCGTTCAAGGTGCGGGTGAACGTGATCTGCCCGGGCGCCATCGAAACCAGCATCGACGACAACACCGAGAAGCGCAACCTGGAGAAAGTGCAGACACCGGTTGAGTTTCCCGACACCGACCAGCCGCTGGAGCGCCACCCCGGCAGCGCGGAGCAGGGGGCACGGCTGGTGCTGTTTCTGGCGTCCGACGCATCGGACCACGTGACCGGCACCGAGGTGTGGGTAGACGGCGCCGAGTCTCTCATCCGGGGCTGAGACCCCGGCCTTTTCGCGGATTCGAAAATTCCATGAGCGATCCCAACGGCGCGGACGAGTACGATCCGGAGCGCGCGCCCGACGACATGGTGGACGAGGCGGACGACGAGTCGTTCCCCGCCAGCGATCCGCCCTCGTTCACGCCCGGCCACGCGGGCTCGCCGGACCACGCGCGCGACCACCAGCCGAAGGACGGGGGACGGTGAAGATCACGCTGCTTTCGGAGGACCGGATACGGCTGGACGGGCGGGCCGGGCCGCTGTCGGTGGAGGCCGACTCGGCAGAGATGCAGTACTCGCCGTTCCACATGCTGGCCAGCGGCCTGGCTACCTGCACCTACTCGGTGCTGGCGTCGTGGGGCACGCACGCCAAGCTGCCGGTGGACGACCTTTCCATCGAGGTGGGCTGGAAGTTCGTCGAGGAGCCGCACCGCGTGGGAGAGCTGGACGTGGACGTGATCTGGCCCTCGCTGCCGGCGGAGCGCCGCAACGCCGCAACGCGCGCGGCCGGCCTGTGCACGGTGAGCAAGACGCTCGAGATGCCGCCGAAGCTGGTGGTGGAGGTAAAGGCGTGACGATCCCGGTGGTCCACTTTCGCTTCGGCGGGGTGGAGAGCGACGCGGTGGGAATGGGGCGGCCGTACACCGTGGTCTACGACGGCCAGTGCAAGGTGTGCGGGCGCCTCGTAAAGCTGCTGAACGCCTGGGACAAGAACGACGAGATCGAGGTGATCCCGTTCCAGAACACCAGCGTGCTGGACCGCTTTCCCTGGATCCCGTCGGAGGCGTACGCCGAGGCCATGCAGCTGATCGGGCCGGACGGAAAGACGTGGCAGGGGGGCGAGGCAATCGAGCAGCTGCTCAAGATCCTGCCCTTTGGCGGCGTCTTCGGCTGGGCGTTCAAGATCCCCGGCTTCGGCAACCAGTTCGGCCGGTTCTACCGCTGGTTCGCGCGCAACCGCTACAAGTTCGGCTGCGGCGAGCACTGCCAGATGCGCCCGCTCAAGGTGGATTTCGGCGACGAAGTCTGAGGTTGAGGGGACGAGCCGGCTTCGGTCCCGGCGAATGATGCTGGCTGCGGATCTGATCCGGTAACGTGCCGTCCGCCCGCGGGAGGGAATGAAGAATTCGCCGCTGTCCGCAGCCGGGGGGACACCGGCTCATTGCGGATCCGCAAAAACAAACAGCGAAGGGTACAGAGACATCTGAGGTGGTCCGTCAAGGGTTGCGTGTGTGGCAGACCGCGCCTTTGTTCAGGCCGCTGCCGGGACGCCGAGCCGCTTCACCAAGGGTGAGCGGCGTGCCCAGAGCGATTGGATGTAGCGCGCCTCGT
>DASQBH010000027.1:0-2786 GCA_035635315.1 Longimicrobium sp. | reverse complement strand
GGAGCCGGGCGTGGTCACCAACTACGGGATGGGGGTGGACGACGCGGAGGTGGTCGTGGTGCTCGCCGCGCTGCTGCACGACGTGGGGATGAGCATTCACCGCAAGGACCACGAGGAGTTCTCGCTCTTCGTGGCGCAGCTCAAGCTGCGCGAGCTGCTGGAGGGGATCTACCCGCGCGGGCAGGCCACCATCCTCCGCTCGGAGATCCTGCACGCCATCATCGGCCACCGCGCGGGGGGCAAGCCGATGACCATCGAGGCGGGTGTGGTGCGCGTGGCGGATGCGCTGGACATGGCCAAGGGGCGGTCGCGCATCAGCATGGAGGTGGAGGGGACCATGATGAGCATCCACTCCATCAGCGCCGCGGCCATCGAGGCGGTGCACATCGAGACGGGGGTGGAAAAGCCGGTGCGCATCCGGGTGGAGATGTCCAACTCCGCCGGCATCTTTCAGCTGGACCAGCTCTTTCGCGAAAAGCTCTCCGGCAGCGGCCTGGAGCCCTACGTGGAGGTCGAAGCCCTCATCGAAGGCGAAGCCGAAAAGCGCCTGGTCCAGACCACGTACCGGATCTGAACACTACGCCTGGGATCCAGGATGGGGCGGGGCAGGCGGGATCGTGCCCTCTCCGCCTCCGGGCCCAGAATCTGGTCTAGCGCTGGCGCAAAACGGGTAAACTGGACATTGCGTCCTACGTGTGTTAGGTTCGGGAACTGGATTTACCCGATCGGAGCAGATTCCATGTCCACTACGCTCTACGCGGTGTTCGACGGCGAAGTGCTCAGGCCCGATGGACCGCTGCCCTTCGCGCCGAATACGCGCGTACGGCTCACGGTTGAAGCTGATCCCGAGCCCGTACAGCGCGCTCCGCGTTCGTTCCTCGAGGTCGCGGAGGAACTGAACCTGGACGGCCCGCCCGACTGGTCCTCGCGCCTCGACGACTACCTCTACGGTCCGAGGTCGGCGAGTGGCGAGTGAGGTTTTCCTCGATACCTTCTACGCGGAATGACGGACTGCATCTCCTTCGCCGTGATGCGCGATCGCAGTGTGCAGGACGCGCTGACCGCGGATGATCACTTCCGCCAGGCAGGCTTTCGCGCACTGCTCACCGAGCAATAGCGGCCTTTGCGTTCGTCGATGAAGTACCGCGGATGCTGACGCCCGGCCCGCCCACCATCGTCTCCGGAGGCCAGACAGGGGTGGACCGGGGGGCGTTGGACGTGGCGATGGAGCGGGGGATTCCGTGCGGCGGCTGGTGCCCCGCGGGGCGCGTGGCCGAGGACGGGCCGATCGATCCGCGCTACCCGCTGCGCGAAACGCCCTCCGCCGATCCCGCCCAGCGCACGGAGTGGAACGTCCGCGACTCCGACGGCACGCTGCTTCTCACCTCGACCGCGCACAGTCCGGGTACGGCGCTGACGCAGGACATGGCGCGGCGGCTGGGGCGGCCGGTGTTCGAAGCACGTCTCGACGCGCCCGCAGACCCTGACGCCTTTCGCCGCTGGCTGCAAACCCGCAACATACGCACGCTGAACGTCGCCGGGCCGCGCGAGAGCGAGTCGCCCGGCGCATACGCGGCGGCGTGCGCCTGGCTGCGAAAAGTCATATAGCGGCCGCAACGGCGGCTGCCTCCTCGGCGGCGGCAATCTGTGGATGGTGCTCGAAGAACAGCACCAGGTAGTATGTCGTGCCCGGCTGGACGTGCTCTACCGTGAGCTGCACTTCGTTTGGGGACTTGTTCACCGGAAGCGGCGCGCGTCGATGGCTGATGCGGCGTGCGGTCCCCGCAATTCCCTGCGCGTCCTTATTCCGCTGGAACCGGTATCCTTGGTAGGCGATCGCTTCGCAAATCCGCAACTCGGATCGCACGTGAACGGTGAGCCGCAAGGTTCGGGCATGCGGTGCGATAGTGAGCGATTTGAACACGGGAAGGGGTCCCTTGTACGGGTACTCAGCCCCGACGACGTGCGTGTAAGGCACTCCAAGCTTGATCTCATTGTGAGGTTTCCAGTAGACCAGATGGCGATGCTTACTGATGACCCGGTAGTCCGTGGGCGAGGAATCGGGTGACGCGTAATTCAACTCATGGACCCCGTGCGGCGCGGAACCGAAGACGTTATCCACCATGTCCTCGTTCCGTGGATCTCGCAGAAAGTAGTACTCCACCGTCTTTGTGATAGAGGCAGACCCGTCTGCCTTGATGCACCACTCCTGTTGGACCTGGGGGAAAAAATATTCATGGGTGATAGAGATGCCGTACCGTCGGCGGTAGGACGTGAGCCACCACGCCACGGCGGGCAGAAGGAGAACCGCGGTCAAGGCCAGGTTTACGGGCGGCGTCCAGCGCGGTGGAATCCACGCGGCGATCTCGGCGTAGATCGCGGCGGCGCCCCAAATTGTGCCGACGATGCCGAGCGCAGCGTAAAGGGCTGCGAAAGGATTGCTCATTACCCGCTGGGACAGCTGTTCCGCTTTTTCACGTAGATCCATGATGGCCTCCCTAGAAAAGACGCACACACCGAAACACGAATGAATACACGTTGTAAACAAATGCTCCGCAATGTCTGGAAGGAAACTTCGAAGCTTAGTTCATGACCAGTCTATCGGTATGAGCTTGCGCGTACTGATCACCGGCGGGGGCGGGCTGCTGGGCGGCGAGCTCATCCGCCAAGCGCCGTCCGGCATCGACGTTCACGCCACGCGGCGCGCATCCGCGGTAGAGGGCGCGGAGTCGCACGTCGTGGAGCTGTCCGACGCGGAGGCGGTGGAAGCGCTGTGGATGCAGATC
>DASQBH010000026.1:0-3582 GCA_035635315.1 Longimicrobium sp. | reverse complement strand
GGGGCTCAGCAGCCACGAGGTGGCGCAGGGCTACAAGGACGTCAAGGACCCGTCGCTGTACCTCACCATGCCCGTCCTGGGTGAGGACGGCCGGCCGGACGGCCGCGAGCTGCTCGTCTGGACGACGACGCCGTGGACGCTGGTGAGCAACGTGGCGCTGGCCATCAGCGCGGACGAGGAGTACGTGGAGGTGGCGCGCGAAGGCCGCCGCTACATCCTGGTCCGCGCCCGCGTCCCCGCGCTCTTCGGCGACGACGCGGAGATCGTCCGTTCGTACCGCGCGGAAGAGCTCGTCGGCCTGGCGTACCAGCGGCCGTTCGACTGGGTGCAGCCGGCGGGCTTTCCCGACGAGCAGGTGCGCAACGCCTGGCACGTGTACGCGGCGGGTTTCGTCACCAGCGGCGACGGCACGGGGATCGTGCACATCTCCCCCGCCTTCGGCGCCGACGACTACGCCATGGGGCAGTCCGTGGGGCTTCCCGTGCTGCGGCCGGTGGACGACCGCGGGCAGTTTCGCGAGGACCTGCCGCTGGTGGGCGGCAAGTTCGTCAAGGACGCGGACACGGACCTGCTCATCGACCTCAAGACGCGCGGCCTGGTCTTCAAGTCGTCGCGCGAGGAGCACACCTATCCGCACTGCTGGCGGTGCCAGAGCCCGCTGCTGTACATGGCGCGGGACTCGTGGTTCATCCGCACCACCGCCGTGCGCGACCAGCTGCTGGCCAACAACGCGCAGGTGCGCTGGTTTCCGCCGGAGATCGGCACGGGGCGCTTTGGCGAGTGGCTGGAGAACAACGTGGACTGGGCCATCAGCCGCACCCGCTACTGGGGAACGCCGCTCCCCGTCTGGGTGTGCGACCGCGAGCCCTCGCACCTCCACTTCATCGGCTCGTTCGATGAGCTGAAGGAGAAGACGGGGCGCGCCGAGCTTCCCGACCCGCACCGCCCGTACGTGGACGAACTGGAGTGGGCGTGCGAGCAGTGCGGCGGGACGATGCGGCGCACGCCGGAGGTGATCGACGTCTGGTTCGACAGCGGGTCCATGCCGTTCGCGCAGCACCACTACCCGTTCGAGAACGAAGGGGAGCAGGCGCGCCAGTTCCCCGCGGAGTTCATCTGCGAGGGGGTGGACCAGACGCGTGGATGGTTCTACTCGCTGCTGGCCATCAGCACGCTGCTGGGCAAGACGGAGCCGCCGTACCGGCACGTGATCGTCAACGACATGCTGCTGGACGACAAGGGGCTCAAGATGAGCAAGTCCCGCGGCAACATCGTGAACCCGTGGGAGGCGATCGACCGCTTCGGCGCCGACGCCATCCGCTGGTACCTGCTGTCGTCGTCCAACCCATGGCTTCCCAAGCGCTTCGATCCGGAGGGCGTGAAGGAGGTGCAGCGCAAGACGTTCGACACGCTGCGCCAGACGTACCGCTTCTTCGCCATGTACGCCAACCTGGAGGGGTGGACGGCGGATGCGCAGGCGCCGGCCGAGCGAGCGCTGCTGGACCGCTGGCTCCTCTCGCGCCTGGCGACGGTGACGGCGGAGGTCACGGAAGACCTGGAGGGATACAACCTTACGCACGCCGTCCGAGCGGTGGCGGACTTCGTGATCGACGACCTGAGCAACTGGTACGTCCGCCGCTCCCGCGACCGCTTCTGGGGCTCGGCGGACGCGGCCGACACGCGCAGCGCCTTCGCCACGCTGCACGAGGCGCTGGTGACGGTAGCCAGGCTGATGGCGCCCTTCGCCCCCTTCCTGAGCGACTGGCTGCACCGCGCGCTCACGGGCGGCAGCGTGCACCTGGCGGACTTCCCCGCGGTCGATCGCGCGCGGGTGGACGGGCGGCTGGAGCGGGGGATGCAGGCAGTCCGCACGCTGTCCACGCTGGGCCGCGCGGCGCGGGACTCCGTGGGCATTCGCGTCCGCCAGCCTCTGGGGACGCTGTACGCGGTGGTGCCGGACGGCTACGAGGTGGACGAGGCGCTGCTGCTGATCCTGCGCGACGAGCTGAACGTCCACACGGTGGAGTTCATGCACGCCGCCGAGGAGCTGGTGACGTTCAGCGCCAGGCCCAACTTCAAGGCGCTGGGCGCGGTGTTCGGCAAGCTGACGCCCCGGGTGGCGGACGCCATCCGGGGGCTGGAGAGTGCCGTGCTGGCCGCGTTCAAGCGCGGCGAGCCGCTGAAGGTGCAGGTGGACGGCCAGGCGATGGACGTGATCGCGGAGCACTTCGACCTGGTGCAGAGCGCCCGCGGCAGCTTTGCCACCATGGACGAGGGCGGGTTCACGGTGGCGCTGGACCCCACCATCACGCCGGAGCTGCGGTTGGAAGGCTTGGCGCGCGAGCTGGTGAACCGGGTGCAGAACCTGCGCAAGGTGACGGGGCTGCAGGTGCAGGACCGCATTCGCCTGGGGATCTTTGGCGACGGCGAGATCCTGGACGTCATGCGCCGGTGGGGCGAGTTCGTGGCAGCCGAGACGCTGGCCGTGGAGCTGGAGACGGGCTCGGTGAACGACTTCGAGGGATTCGAGGCGTCGGTCGAGGTGGTGACGGACGGCGTAGAGGGGACGGTGGCGATCGCCCGCGTTCCGAACAAGGGGTGAGATGAGCGAAACGATGACGGATACGCGGCCGCTGGCGGTGCCCGACACGCGCGAAGAGGCGCGCAAGAAGATCGCGCTCTACCTGGGGCTCACGGTGGGGCTGATCGTGATCGACCAGATCACCAAGTACATCGTGGAGCGTACGCTGCGGCTGTACGACCCCGTCCCGGTGATCGGCGACTTCTTTCGCCTGACGTACATCTTCAACCGCGGCGCGGCGTTCGGCATTCACCTGGGCGAGTGGTCGCGCATCGCGTTCAGCATTCTGCCCGTGGCGGCGGCGGTGCTGCTGTACCTGATGTACCGCCAGACGCCGTGGAGCGACCGCACGCGCCTCATCTCCATCGCGCTGGTGACGGGTGGGGCGATCGGCAACCTGATCGACCGGCTGCGCAGCTCGCGCGGGGTGGTGGACTTCTTCGACTTCGGCTTCGGCAACGTGCGCTGGCCCGTCTTCAACGTGGCCGACATCGGCGTGACCGTCGGCGCGCTGCTGCTGGCGGTGTCGCTCTGGCGCGAGGAGCAGAAGCTGGAGAAGGAGGAGGATGTGACGGCGGCGGACTGAAGTTGGAAGTGCGGAAGTGCGAAAGTGCGAAAGTGCGAAAGTGCGGTCCGGGTAGCCGCGAGTCGAGGGGGTGCCGGTCCGGCCGCGTCCCGGCGGTTGAAACCGCTGCTGGAACGGCACAAAGTCCGCCTGCGCGGACTCGGCGGCCCGGCCGTGTGCGGCGTCCCGGGCACCTGCGCGTCCGCTACCGGGTGTCGTCGACACGGTGCATTCCCGGGCGGGTGAAACCGCAGCTGGAAAAGCGGAAAGCCCCGCAAAGGGCGCGGGGCTTCAACAGCGCACCGCGGGCGGGTGCGACGTTTATACCCTCTCCCGCGCAGTTTGCGGGAGAGGGTGCGAGCATAAGCGAGCGGGTGAGGGCCCGGGCGTGGCGCACCTGACACAGCATCCTCTCTTTGCATGAGCATTTCCGGGG
>DASQBH010000025.1:0-3500 GCA_035635315.1 Longimicrobium sp. | reverse complement strand
ACGCTTTGGAGAGTAAGAGACAGCGTCCGCGCTACGTCATCGATCCAGGTAAAGCCATGCAGATCACGGTCGAAGTTCCCGAGCAATACATGGTCGACTCCAATCCCGGGGAGTTCGGACAGCGAATGAAGCTGTCCACGGCCCTCCTGATGTTTCAGTCCGGCCAGATCTCCGCTGGGGCTGCAGCTGAACTGGCGGCTGTGGACAGGTGGACGTTCGCGGCCGAGTGCGCCCGCCACAACATTCCGCTAATCGATTACGACCCCGGAGAGCTGGAAGTGGAACTCCAGCGACTGCGGCGGCAAAGCCGCTGATGCTGGTCGTCGCGGACACATCTTCCCTCGTAGCGCTCGCCGCCGCAGAGTCGCTGGATCTGCTGGATCAGTCCGCCGGCATTCACATGAGTGCCCCGCTCGTAGCCAACGCACTCCGGCTCGCGGGAGAGTAGCCGGGACCTTGCGGTGACGCTTCGTTGACCGGGCGCGGAAGCAGGCTTACACTTGCTCCCGTCCGCTTCCGTTCTCCCTTCCTTTCGACCGATCCGCTTCACATGCGCCTCCCCGCTCTCCTTGCCGGCGCGCTGGCCGCGCTGGCGTTGTCGTCCGCACCCGCCGCCGCGCAGGGGCGCTGGCTCGTCTCGTATCCCGAGGCGCAGGACCCCGTGCACGCCGCCATGCAGCAGGCGTTCGCGCAGGGAAACATCCTGTCCAGCATGATCGACCCGCTCAACGAGTACTTTCCCCTCTCGCGCGACGTGACGGTGGAGCTGGCGGAGTGCGGCCGGCCGGGCGCCTTCTACGACCCCGCGCGCCCCGCCGTGCAGGTGTGCTACGAGCTCATGGTGGAGCTGGCGGAGTCGCTGATGAGCGACGAGGACGGCGACGACCAGGTGTTCGTGGGTGCGTTCGCGCTCATCCTGCTGCACCAAGTGGGGCACGCCTTCGTGGACCTGATGGAGCTGCCGGTAAACGCCACGCCCGAAGAGGCCGCCGACCAGATGGCGGTGGTGATGGTGGGCTTTGCCGAAGAGGGGCTGCAGAGCGCCGTGGAAGGTGCGATCGCGCTGCACGAGATGGAACTGGACTGGGAGAACCCCGGCTCCGGGAGCACCGCGCTCAGCGGGCGCCGGCTGGAGAACCTGCTCTGCCTGCTGTACGGCACCAACCCCGATGCGCACGAGTGGGTGGTCGAGGAGGGGCACCTCTCCGCCTCCCGCGCGTCCGGGTGCGAGGCGCGCTACGAGGAGGTTTCCCAGGAGTGGATCGAGATGCTGTCCGAGCACGTGGCTGGCTGATCTCCGGCGTCTCCGTGGAGGAGGGACCGCCCGCCGCGGCCCTCCCCGTTTGCGCCAGCCCTCGCGAAAAAGAGCGGTATCGTGCAGATTGGGAGGTGAATGGCTCGAATCGATGGATCCGCAAAACAGGAGATGAAGGCAGATGGCCGTTTCTTCCACCATGCTGGAGCTGGGCACCCGGGCGACGGACTTCGCGCTGCCCGATACGGATGGCCGCACGGTGTCGCTCAATGACTTTGCGGACGCGCCGGCGCTGCTGGTGATGTTCCTTCCCAACCACTGCCCGTTCGTAAGGCACCTGCACAGCGCCCTCGCGTCCCTCGCCAGGGACTATGCGGGGCGGAGCGTAGCCATCGTCGGCATCATGTCCAACGACGTGTCGCGCCACCCCGCGGACGCGCCGGAGCGCATGCGCGAGGCACGCCAGGCGTGGGGATGGACCTTCCCCTACCTGTACGACGAGACGCAGCAGGTGGCCCACGCATACCGCGCCGCCTGCACGCCCGACATCTTCCTGTTCGACGGCGACCGGCGGCTGGTCTACCGCGGCCAGTTCGACGACAGCCGCCCGAACAACGGCATTCCGCCCACGGGCGCGGACCTGCGCGCCGCGCTGGACGCCGTGCTCGACGGCCGCCCCGTCCCCGCGGAGCAGCGCCCCAGCATCGGCTGCAACATCAAGTGGAAGCCCGGCAGCGAGCCCGAGTGGTTCGGCTGACGGAGTTCTATCGAGGTCCGAAAACAAAAACGGCCCCCGGAGGATGATCCTCCGGGGGCCGTACGATTCGGGAGCAGTTGCAGGCGATTCCCTGTTCCCTGTTCCCTGCAGTTCCTCAGCGCGACCCGTGCAGCCGGGCCTCACCCTCCAGGCCGCGTCCGCCGGCGCCCGGCGTGAGGGGAAGCTCCGGGAACCGCAGCCGCCCCTCGCTCATCGACGCGCCGCGCAGGGCGATGGAAAGCGCCTGGTCGATGGACTCCACCGGGTGCACCTCCATCTGGTCCAGCACGTCCTGCGGCAGGTCGTCCAGGTCCGCCTCGTTCTCCTTGGGGAGAATGATGGCCCGGATCCCCGCCCGGTGCGCGCCCAGCAGCTTCTCCTTCACGCCGCCGATGGGCAGCACCCGGCCCGTGAGCGTGACCTCGCCCGTCATGGCCACGTCGTTGCGCACCGCGTTGCCGCTGAGCGCCGAAACCAGCGCCGTGGTCATCGCCACGCCCGCGCTGGGGCCGTCCTTGGGGATGGCGCCCGCGGGGACGTGGATGTGCAGCTCCGACCCCCACGCCTTGCGCGGGTCGATGCCGTAGCGGGTGGCGTTGGCGCGCGCGTACGTCAGCGCGGCGCGCGCCGACTCCTTCATCACGTCGCCCAGCTGCCCCGTCAGCACCAGGTTGCCGAAGCCCGGCTGGGCCTGCTCCGGCTCTCCCGCCGCGGCCGCCACCGGCGTCCGCTGCTGCGCCGACACCTCGATGAACATGATGTCGCCGCCCACCGGCGTGTAGTACATCCCCGTGGCCACGCCCACGATGTCCTCGGCGCCGGCCCGCTCCGGGTGCACCTTGCTGCGGCCCAGGAAGTCCTTGATGGTCTCCAGCTCCACCGTCACCTGGTCCGTGCCGCCGGTGGCGATGCGGCGGGCGGCCTTGCGGGCCACCTTGCCCAGCTCGCGCTCCAGCTGCCGCACCCCCGCCTCGCGGGTGTACTCGCTGATCACGCTCTCCAGCGCCGGCTCCGTCACCTCCAGCTCACCCTCGTGCAGCCCCGCCTGCTCCGTCTGGCGCGGCAGCAGGTAGGTCTGGGCGATGGCCTTCTTCTCCATCTCGGTGTAGCCGCGAAACTCCACCGCCTCCATGCGGTCGTACAGCGGCGCCGGGATGTTCTGCGTGTAGTTGGCCGTGGCGATGAACAGCACCTCGCTCAGGTCGAACGGCACGCCCAGGTAGTGGTCCGTGAACTCGTGGTTCTGCGCCGGGTCCAGCACCTCCAGCAGCGCCGACGACGGGTCGCCCTGGTAGCTCACCCCCAGCTTGTCCACCTCGTCCAGCAGGATGACGGGGTTGCGGCTCTTGGCCTGCTTGAGCGACTGCACGATGCGCCCCGGCATGGCGCCCACGTAGGTGCGCCGGTGGCCGCGGATGTCGGCCTCGTCGCGCACGCCGCCCAGGGAGATGCGCACGTACTTGCGGCCCATGGCCCGGGCGATCGACT
>DASQBH010000024.1:0-2929 GCA_035635315.1 Longimicrobium sp. | reverse complement strand
ATGGATCCCGCGCGGGCTCACCCGGCGGTTCGCTCTCGAAGAATCCAACGGAGGACTGCAATGCGCGGAATCGTAGTTACGGCAGCACTGCTCGTATCGGCCATACCGGCGGTGGCCCAGCAGCATCAGCATCCCGCACAGCCGGGCCAGGCCGGTCCGCACGCGGACCACGCGGCGGGACACGCCACGGGCATTCCCGAGGGCTGGCAGGTGCGGCTGGACCGGCCGGGGAGCACGGCCTCCATCCACTTCACGTCGATGGACGGCCACCTGCACGCCATTCTCGGGCCCGCCGGCATCTTCTACCAGCCGACCGCCACCGCGACCGGCGCCTACACGTTGCAGGGCACGTTCACGCTCAACAAGCCGTCCGCGCATCCCGAAGCGTTCGGCATGCTGCTGGGCGGGCGCAACCTGGAGGCCGAGAACCAGGACTACCTGTACTTCCTGGTGCGCCAGGACGGCAAGTTCATGGTCAAGCACCGCGCCGGCGACGAGACGCACACGGTGATCGACTGGACGGAGCACGCCGCCGTCCGCCAGCCCGGCGCCGACGGCAAGGCCACCAACACGCTGGCGGTTCAGACAGACGCGCAGGGTGTGCGGTTCCTGGTGAACGGCACGGAGGTCGGCACGCTGCCGCGCGGCGTGAACACCAGCGGCGTCTACGGCCTGCGGCTGAACCACAACCTGGATGTGACGGTGACGGACTTCGGCGTGCACCCGGCGGGACACGCCGGGCACTGAGGCCCGCCTTCGCGGCGGAGAGTCGACCCGACGTGGGGGCCGCCGGCGTGCCGGCGGCCCCGCGTCCGTTCAGGGTGGCCGATCACCTCCGCACGTATGCAGACGGGCGTTCTTCCCGGCCCTCACCCCACCAGCCCCAACTCCCGCGCCAGATAGGGCGCGGTGCGGCTCTTGGCTGCGCGGGCCACGACGGCGGGCGGGCCGGCGGCGACCACGCGGCCGCCTTCCTCGCCGGCACCGGGGCCGATGTCGATCACCCAGTCGCTGCCGGCGATGACGTGCATGTCGTGCTCCACCACCACGACCGTGTTGCCGGCATCCACCAGGCCATGCAACTGAGCCACCGCTGTCCGCGTTAGCTCGGATGCCGCGGGCCACTCAGGAAGGCATGCAGCGGCGCATCGCACTGCACCATGTGGTCGAAAAGCTGATAAACGCTGGAAAGCCAGGGATGTGCCAGCGCTTCCTCCCGGTTCAGCTTCCGCCCGAGGATCTCCGATTTGTGCCACGCCAGCTGATTCGCGTCGATGACCTCCAACTGGTACTCATCGTCCGAGTCTGTGATGCGCAACGCGAACGCGACGCGATCGGGCGGCACGCCATCCACCCACCACGTGCCCAACGAGATCATTGCATACGCCTGGCGCGAGTCGTGGTCTTCCGTGTAGCGCACCAGGTACACGCCGTATGCGTTCCCATCGCGCTTCACGAACCGCGTGAGCCGGGTTTCCTGCGCTCCGCAGCACTCGCATTCAACACTGAGCGGCTCATCGTATTCGACTTCGAGAACCGTCGCCGTGCTGGACTCGACCGCATCGCGGTCCACCTCTCTCCGGTCGGCGCGACGCCATCCCAACCATCCGGAAAGCCTGTCTCTCCAGCGCATTGTTTACCTTTCATGGCAAGGCAGTGCACCGCCCGACAGTCCAGAGATCTGAGGTGTCGCCGCTCCTCTCTTTACCCTAGCACTCGCGCCAGGTAAGGCGCGGTGCGGCTCTTCGCGGCGCGGGCCACTACCGCGGGCGGGCCGGCGGCGACGACGCGGCCGCCTTCCTCGCCGGCACCGGGGCCGATGTCGATCACCCAGTCGCTGCCGGCGATGACGTGCATGTCGTGCTCGACGACGACGACCGTGTTGCCGGCATCCACCAGGCCGTGCAGCTGCGCCACCAGCTTCTCCACGTCGGAGGGGTGCAGGCCGGTGGTGGGCTCGTCCAGCACGTAGAGTGAGTGGCCGCGCTGCTGGCGCTGCAGCTCGGTCGCGAGCTTGATCCGCTGCGCCTCGCCGCCGGAGAGCTCCGTGGCGGGCTGGCCCAGCCGCAGGTATCCCAGCCCCACCTCGCGCAGCACGTGCAGCGAGCGGCGCACGGCATCCTCCTCCGCGAAGAACTCGTACGCGGCGTCCACCGTCATCCCCAGCACCTCGGCGATGTTGCGGCCGTCGTAGCGGATCTCCAGCGTCTTTGCGTTGTAGCGCGCGCCGCGGCAGGTGGGGCAGGGCGCGTAGACGCTGGGGAGAAAGAGCAACTCCACCATCACGAACCCCTCGCCCTCGCACGTCTCGCAGCGCCCCTTGGCCACGTTGAACGAGAACCGGCCTGCGTCGTAGCGCCGCTTCTTTGCATCCGGCGTGGCGGCGAACAGGCGGCGGACGTGGTCGAACAGCCCCGTGTACGTCGCCAGGTTGCTGCGCGGCGTGCGGCCGATCGCCTTCTGGTCCACCTGCACCAGGCGCCGGATCTCCTCCATCCCGCTCGCGATCCGCCCGCCGGTGGGGACGGCGGCTGGGTGATCGGCATCGTCCTCCTCATCCCCCGCCGCCGGTATCTCGTGGCCCAAATGCGCAGCGACCAGCTCGACCAGCACCTGGCTCACCAGGCTGGACTTGCCCGAGCCGGATACGCCGCTGACGGTGGTGAACACGCCCAGCGGGAATTCCACGTCCAGCGCGTGGAGATTGTTGCGGGTGACGCCCTCCAGCCGCAGCCATCCCTTCGGCGCGCGTGGTGTCCGAGCCGGCGGCCGCGCCTCACCGAAGAGGTGGCGGCGCGTCTGCGATTCCTCCACATCCGCCAATCCCGCCGGCGGCCCGCTGTAGAGGATGCGCCCGCCCTGCTCGCCCGCCGCGGGGCCTACGTCCACGATCCAGTCGGCGTGGCGGACCACGTCCATCTCGTGCTCC
>DASQBH010000023.1:0-2454 GCA_035635315.1 Longimicrobium sp. | reverse complement strand
GATCTGTCGCTTGTGGTAGCCGTGCCGCTGATCGACCGCCAAACGTCCATTCGCGAAAGAGCGTAATCTTTGCAAACTCGTCTGCAAGGAAGGTCACTTCTGGAAATCGATCTGGATCCCGGCGTTGAGCTAGAATTGACTGACTAGCCTTCAGGTCTACGAGCGGCATTTCTTCCGTTGGTCCTTTGGGATCCCTGGCAAACATGGTCGCTGACCCATCCTCACCCAGATAAACAGGGATAAGCATGGGGTCGTCTGGGGTGCCCATCCCGATGAATTCCATCCCGATGTCAAACCGAGTTCCAACCTGCAGCAGAACGATGGAGTGCCTCAGATTCGCCTGGATTCCGGGTGCCGCCCGGGCTACAGTCGTATGAATCTGAGCTCTGCGAACGGACTGCTGTCCCTTCCAAAGATATTCCCCGAATCCGCCCCCCTCTCGAATGGCAGATTGCAAATCGTTGGGTGCAGCGCGCAGTAGAGCGAGTGCTTCCAGTAAATTGCTTTTGCCAGACGCGTTCGGTCCGATAAGCACGTTGAGCGGGAGCAGATCTACAGACATCCCCGCCGGCCCGTAGGAGAGAAAATTCTGGAGTTTCAGTTGGCGGATCAGTGGAGGAGACATGGTTTGGCGGCTGCTGGGAAGTAAGGATAACGCGGATAATGGAGTGTCGTTGACTCGACGGAAAGGGCGTCAGTCCGCGGCGGCGGCGCGGGGGATCCACCGGTCCAAGTTGGCGAGGACGGTGGGGGCGCGGGTGAGCACCTCGTCGGGGTAGCCGAGGGCGCGCTTGATCTCGATGTCGCGCTGCAGGCGGTTGCGGATGCGCTCCAGCCCCATCACCCCGCGCGCGCCCAGCTGCCGCCTGTAGTAGAAGGAGTTCGACGGCACGGGCCAGTCGCTGCCGTGGATGGTCCGCTCCACCAGCTGCGGGTCGCGGGCAAAGCGGGGAAGGTGCGGAAAGCGTGACGGGTTGCTGATGCCGGAGTTGTCCACCCATAGGTGCGGAAAGCGCTCCAGCATCCGCCTGAGCATCGGCACCTGGTCCGGGTCGCGCGCGTAGACGACCGGCGCGCCGGTGTGCGCGACGATCATCCGCACCCCCTCCTCCAGGGGAAACACGATGCGCCGCAGGTCCTTGAGGTCCGGCGACACCTCGGCGAAGGTGTTTTCGCTGCCTCCGGAGTGCACCAGGATGGGGATGCCGGTCTCCGCCAGCCGCCGGTAGAACGGGCCCAGGGAGCGGTCGTCGGGGTCGATGTCCTGCGTGGCCGGGAGCCACTTGATGAGCGCGGCGCCGCCTTCGATGCACTCCTCCAGCGCGTCCAGCGCGTCGCGGCGGTGCGGGTTCACCGAGGGGCCGGGGAGCAGCTCCGGATGGCGGCGGCAGACCTCGAACACCCAGGAGGTGGGGATGACCATCTGCGAGCGCACGGGGTCCAGCGCGCCCGCGCGGTCGTACACGGCGTCGAAGCCCAGGGCGACGGCGTGGTCCAGCTCACTGCGCCGCACCCGCTCCGCCAGCTCCGACGCCCACTCCGCGTCGGCGTGGGCCATGTCCGCGGGGCGGTGGCGCAGCCGCAGCAGCTTGTACGTCATCCGCCGCGTGAACGCGGGCGAGACCCAGCACCCGGAATCGTCGGTCCCGGTGCCGGCCAGGTGCACGTGGCAGTCGATCTTTGGTTGATTCACGCCGGCACCGTGGTGTGCGCGTCCATCCATCCCACCGTCTCCTCCACCGCCCACGGATGGAACGGCACGCCGTAGTGCGTCGCGCGATCCAGGGAAAGAAGGCGCGCGCCGGGGATCCGCCCCGCCAGCCGCTCGCCCTGCGCGTGGCCCACCAGCCGGTCGGCCCGCGAATAGACCAGGAGCGTGGGGACGCGGATCGCGCCCACGCGCTCCTCCAGCCGCATCTCCTCCAGCAGCCGCCGCACGGCCGCCACGTAGCTCCAAGACCCCGGCGTGGCGTCCACCCGGCGGAACGGGTACACGCGGCGCTTTACGGGCCCAAAGGCGGGGACCAGCCCCCAGGCGCCGTAGTGCTCCCGCTGCGCCAGCGTGGCCAGCCGAAAGAATCCGGCCAGCTCCGACACGACGGTGCGAAAGCCCAGGTCCACGGAGGTCGGCGCGGAGAGGACGGCGGCGGAGGCGGCCCGGTCCACCGCGCCGGAAGCGAGGGCGTCCAGCACCAGCGACCCGCCCAGGGAGTGCCCCAGCAGGTGCAGCGGCAGCTCCGGCCCGTCCCGCTCCGATGCATCCGCCGCGGCGGCGACGGCCGTACGCACGGTGTCGGGGGCGAACACGGTGGTGCTGCCGCAGCCGTGGCCGTCGACATCGAACGAAAACACCTCGCAGCCGGCGCGGAGGAGTGCGCGGAACAGCTCCATCAAGGGATACACGGCGTCGTTCCCCGCGCCGTGCGCCACCAGGACACGCGCGCGCGGCGCCTC
>DASQBH010000022.1:0-2728 GCA_035635315.1 Longimicrobium sp. | reverse complement strand
CCGAGATGCGCGGCTGACGTGAAATCCGCAGAAGAGACGTTGACTTCCTGAGGGAGGCGTCGCGTTGGCCTGTCCCGAACAACAGACTCAGGGCGCCGACCGAAGGATCTCGCCTGCAAAACCGCGGGGCTGGATTGACGCCGTGAATCCAGCCCCCAGGTCGCCGAGAGAAGATCCTTCGGTCGCGCGCAAGCGGTTGTAAAGGATCAGGTTCCGTGTGGCGCTCCCTCAGGAAATCATCTGAGGAATATCAGTTACGGTGTCTGCGGAGACTCGGGGAGCAGGCCGCGCAGCATCACCCGCAGCCAGGCTTCGACGAAGCGCGCGTCGTCCAGGCGGCCGGGGGATTCGCCCAGGAGCGCCTGGAACACCTTGAACGAGGTCAGCCCGCCCAGCAGCACGGCCGCCGTGGCTTCGGGATCCTCTATGCGCAACTCGCCGCGGGAGGCGCGCTCGCGCAGCCAGTCGGCGATGGCGGCGTAGGTGGCCTGCATCCGCTGCTCGCGGACCTCGTCGCGCAGGGCGGGGAACTGCTCCAGCTCCCGCCAGACGATCCGCAGCACGTCGCGGTCGTCCTCCAGCATCTGCATCGCCGCGCGGGCCAGCACGCCCAGCGCGTCCTCCGCCGGCCCGGGAACGGTGCGGATGAGCTCGCGCGCCCGCTCCGCGCCGGCGACGAAATCATCCATCCCCGCCGCCAGCACCGCTTCCTTGCTCCGAAAGTGCTTGTACAGCGCCCCCGAGCCCGGCGCCAGCCCCGCCGCCGCCTGGATGTCGGCGATGCTGGTGCGCTCGTAGCCGCGCTCCGCGAACAGCCGCATGGCCTCGCGAAGAATGCGCTCCGCCGCGCGCGAGCGCCTGGGCCGTGGGGATGATTCCGTACTGTCGGACATTGTGGGCGTGGCTCAGTGTCTCGGAGAACGGCAACGGCACTCACGCAGAGCAGCGGAGAGACAGAGCAGCAGAGGAGATCCATGCAGTCCTCTGCTTCTCTGAATCTCTGCTGCTCTGCGTGAGTGCTTTTCAGGTCTTTGGACCGGCGCCCGGGGGCGGGGTCTCGGTGCTGAGCTCGCGGTTCACGGCGCCGGTGCCGCTGGGCGTGCGGCGATGCTCCTCCACCGCGTCGGCGGCCACCTCGGCCAGCGCGGCCTCCGTGATCCACCCCTTGGACGCGGCGTGGCGCGCGGCGGCCAGGGTGTCGTCCGTCAGCAGCAGCGTGCTCCCCGCCTTCTCCACCTCCTCCGCCAGCTTCTTGATCGATCCCAGCCGGTCCGGGTGCGGCGTGACGTTGCGGATGTACACGGCCTGGATGCGGTCCGGGTAGTCGTGCACCACGCGGTGGTAGATCTCCGGGTCCTCCTGTCCGCTGTCGCCGATCAGGATGAACGGCAGGGCGGGGAACAGGTCCATGATGCGCTTGATGGCCCCCAGCTTGTGGCCGGCGTGGCGCGTGGCCAGCGTCTCGCCCGCGTTCATCCCCCAGTCGCGCAGCATCAGCGGGCCCAGGGGGATCTTCTGGATCTGCAGGAACTCCGTCAGCAGGTCGTACAGGTTCCACGGGCTGCTGCTGACGTACCAGATCGGGTTGAACGGCGACTCGCCCGCGCCCTTCTGCAGCGCGCGGTAAAAGGCGGCCACGCCGGGAAACGGCACGCGGGTGCGGGCGTTGGACAGGAACGTCGTCCGCGCCATCCGCAGCAGCGACGTGGCGCCCGTCTTGACCACCGTGTCGTCCAGGTCGCTGATCACGCCGAACGCGCTCTCCGTGGGCGGCACCAGCAACTGCGCCTCGCAGCGATGCGGCGGGGTGCTGGCGGGGTGCTCCAGCTCCAGCACCAGGCTGTGCCACAGGGCATTGGGGGCGAACTCCGGGCGCGGGTGCACCCACGCCTCGAAGAACCCCTCGCCGTCCGTGGTCACCACCAGCGGCTCGCCGCCGGGGACATGGATGCGCACGCGCGCCCCGGGCACCTCGTCGCTCTCGAAGCGCTGCACCATGGAGGCGATGTTCATCAGCACCCCGTGCTCCGGGTCCGACGCGGGGACGGGGTTGCCGCGCAGCACGCGCCCCTTGAGCCAGGCGCGGTCGGGGCAGCCGTAGCCGCGGTAGGCGTCGATGCGCGCCGCGCCGCTGCCGGGCGCGTACTTGAGCCGCTGCGCGTCCACCTTTTCCTCCACCCGGTGGACGAACTTCTGGAGCGAGGTCTTCCAGTCCGCCATGAGAGAGTGCGAGAGTGCGTGAGTGCGAAAGTGCGAAAGTGCGAAAGTGCGAAAGTGCGAAAGTGCAAAAGTACCGAGTGCCGAGTGCCGAGTATCGAGCCCCGAGCGTGCAAACCCCATGCGTGCTCTCGTGTGGTTCCAGAACCAGGCACCAGTACTGGCCACCAGGCACTCGGCACTAGGCACTCGGCACTAGGCACTAGGCACTAGGCACTAGGCACTAGGCACTTGGCATCAGGGCCTCGGCACTTGATTACTCGGCACTTCTTTTCTTTCCCCCTGCCGTGGAGCATATTGGCGGCCAGCGTTCCCGCCGTCCATCCCGCGCCCCGTCACTCCGCACCCGCCAGGACCCCACCCGATGGCATCTCCCGCACCCGCCGCGGCCCCCCGGCGCCGTGGCATGCTGAACGCGCTCGGTCTGCACCGGCCCGAACTGCGCGCCTGGGCCATGTACGACTGGGCGGCCTCGGCCTTTCAGACCACCATTATGGTGGCCGTCTTTCCC
>DASQBH010000021.1:0-6196 GCA_035635315.1 Longimicrobium sp. | reverse complement strand
CCAGCTCCAGCGCGGTCAGCGGCGTCTGCTCCGCCGGCTTCAGCACGATGGTGTTCCCGCAGGCCAGCGCCGGCGCCACCTTCCACGCCGCCATCTGCAGCGGGTAGTTCCACGGGATGATCTGCCCGCAGACGCCGATGGGCTCGCGGCGCGTGTAGTTCAGGTAGGGGCCGGGGATGGGAAGGACGTCGCCGTCGATCTTGTCGGCCCACCCCGCGTAGTAGCGGAAGCACTCGATGGAGCCCTCGATGTCGAAGGCGCGCGCCTCGCGGAGCGGCTTGCCGTTGTCCATCGTCTCCAGCCGCGCCAGCTCGTCCGCGCGCCCCTCCAGCACGTCGGCGATGGCGTACAGCAGCTTGCCGCGCCTGCGGGCGTCCAGCTTCTGCCAGCTGTCGGCCTCGAACGCAGTGCGCGCCGCCTTCACCGCGCGGTCCACGTCCTCCGCGGCCGCCGCGGCCACGTGGGTGAGCGGCTCGGCGGTGGCCGGGTTGATGGTATCGAACGTCTCTCCCGAGGCGGCGTCCTGCCACTCGCCCCCGATGAACAGCCGTCCCGGCTGGATGTCCAGCGTCGCCGTGTCGGTCATCTTGTCCGTATCTCAGAAGTGCAGATGAGCTGCTCTTGGATTTCTGTACTGCAACTGCACGTTTTGGGCGTGTCCCTCCGCTGCGCTCCGGGCCGGGCTGCGCGCGCCGTAGGGCACGATACAACTGTGCCCAACGGCGCCGAGCCACCAGCGCTCAAGGGCATTCGCGCGCTTCCGCCGGGCCCGTGCATGCGCGCCGGTGTCTCGGCCCTGCGGGCGCGCGTCCCTCACGCAAAGTGCAACAACTGCCGCGGAATCGGGCCGCTTCGAACGGCATCGAACTGCGTCCGCGGGGTGCCCCTCCCCCGGCCCTCCCCGTTCGTTCCTCACGGAGGGGGAGAACTTCGATCGCGCTACGACGGGGGCTTTTGCCGTTCTCCCTCCCCCACGCAGTTTGTGGGGGAGGGCCGGGGAGGGGGGCGCCTGCCCCTCGCTCCATCCCGTCCGGAGCACTTCGATCCCTGCCCCACAACAACCTCCCCCAGCAGTTTTGGGGGAGGTACGAGCCTGAGCGAGCGGAGGGGGCGGACTTCGGAGCCCGTCGAAGCGGCCCTGTCCCCTGTAACCTGTTCCCTGTCCCCCCTAACGACGAGAGGCGCCCGATCACCCGATCGAGCGCCTTCGCCTCTGGCCGTCGCGCTTACTTGCCGGTGAACTGCGCCGTGCGCTTTTCCACGTAGGCGTTCAGCCCTTCCTTGGCGTCCTGCGAGTTGAACAGCAGCGCCTGCAGCTCGCGCTCCAGCGCCAGCCCCTGCTCCAGCGGCAGCTCCGCGCCGCTCTGGCAGCTGCGCTTGATGTTGCCCACCGCGAAGGTCGCCTTGTTGGGGCGCGTGAACTGGCGCGCGTACTCAAGCACCGAGGCCAGGAACGCATCGCGTCCGTCCGCGTCCAGGACGCGGTTCACGATGCCCATGGCCGCGGCCTCGTCGAAGTCGATGTTGTTCCCCTGCACCATCAGCTCGATCGCCTTCGACGTGCCCACCAGCTTCGTCAGGCGCTGCGTGCCGCCGGTGCCGGGAAGCACGCCCAGCGCCACCTCGGGCAGGCCGATCTTGCCGGCGCCGCGGCGGGCGATGCGCAGGTCCGCCGCCATGGCGATCTCCAGGCCGCCGCCCACCGTGTGGCCGTTGAGCGCCGCGATCACCAGCTTGGGCGTGTGCTCCAGCTTGAGCAGCGTCTCGTTGGCGTGCAGGCAGAAGTAGTACTTCCAGGTGGGGTCGGCCTTCTGCAGCATGTTGATGTTGGCGCCCGCGCAGAAGAACTTCTCGCCCTTGCCCGTGATGACGATGACGTCCACCGAGTTGTCGAACCGCGCGCGCAGGATGCACGCGTCCAGCTGGCGCATCATCTCGTGCGTGTACGTGTTCGCCGGCGGGTCGTCCAGCGTGAAGATGGCGACGCCGTCCTGCACCTCGTAGTGCACCAGCGTCTGGGTCTCGGTCGGGACTTCAGCGGTCGCGGTAGCCATCGTCTCGTCTGGTCTGATAAGGAAAAGTGAACGTGCGCGCGCGGGCGGCGGCCTACTCGTCGGTGCCCGGCGTGCGCCAGATGCTGGGGGCGCTGTCGCCCGGCGTGGCGTCGGTGGCCCCCGCCGGCACCACGGCCCCCGCCGGCAGGTAGCCCTCCACGAAGATGCGGTACATGTCGTCGACAATGCGGTCCAGCGACGCGTCCCGCTCCGGCCGGTGCCAGTTGTACAGCCAGTTCATCATCCCGAACATGGCGAAGGTCGCCACGCGCGGGTCCACGTCGCCGCCGGGGCGAAGCTCCGTCAGGATCTCCATGGCGATCTCGGTGAGCCGCCGCTTCTTGGCGTTCACCCGCCGGCGAAAGTCGCCCGTGAGCGCCTCGGCCTCGTGCGAGAGCACCTTCATCTCCGCCGTGTTGGCGATGAAGTAGCGAAGGTGGTTCTCCATCAGGATGCGCAGCCGGCGCAGGGGCTGGGCCTCGCCTTCCAGCAGCCGCTCCAGGTTGCCGACCAGCGTGCCGAACGCGTGGTCCTGGATGAGGAAGAGCAGCTCTTCCTTGCTGTTGAAGTAGTAGTACAGCCCCGACAGGCTGACCCCCGTGGCCCGCGCGATGTCGCGGATGCTGGCCTGGTGGTAGCCCTTCTCCGCGAAGATCTGCGCGGCGGTCCGGAGAATGCTCTCCAGCTTCTCGTCGTACGCGCTTCTCTCGTCGGTCATCGGCCCCGGTGCAGCGTCATGGAACGTGGTTCGAACGTCCGTCAACCTATCCCGCGGCCGGAAACGGTGTCAAGCGCGCGAGGCCCCCGCCGGTTGACCGCGGAGGCCCCTTTGCCTACACTTCAGCAGCGTGCCGTTCTGCGCCCCGTCGTCATCTTTCCCGTACTCCCCCGCATGCCGTTCGACCTTCGCCGCGCGCTTCCCTGCGCGCTGGCCACCCTGCTGCTGCTTGCCGCCTGCGAGGACGCGCCCACGGCGCCCACCTCGTACGTGCAGCACGCGGCCGGCGGCGTGTGGGTGGCGGTCACGGAGCCGGTCTCGCTGCCGCGGACGGACACCTGGCTTCCGTACGTGGCTCCGGCGGAGGCGGGCGCCCTGCGCGAGATGCGCGACCGGGCCGGCCGCCTGCGCACGTCGGGGCGGGTGGAGGACGCGCTGGAGGTGGAGGACGAGATGATGCGGCGGGCCGCGGGCTCGCTGGCCCGCACGCCGGAGCCCGCGCGACTGCTGGCCGCCGCGGCCGCCCTGGACGAGTGGGCGGACCGCGCCCGCGCCCGCCTGCAGACCGGCAGCTACCCCGAGCTTTCCGGCGCCGTCCTGGCCGTCACCACCGAGGCCGGGGCCGCGCGCGCGCGGATGGCCGCGGGGGATACGAACCAGGCGGTGATGCACCTTACGCGCGGCGCCATCGCCGCGCGCGAGCACGCGCCGCTGGCCGTGGGGCTGCGGCTGATGGCCGCCGTCGAGGCGCGGCTGGCGCGCGAGCCGGGGGAGAGCGCGGGGGTGCGCCGCGCCCGTCACCTGCTGGCCGACGCGCGCGAGGGGCTGGCCACGGGCGACAGCCTGCGCGCCCTGCGCCGCGCCGTCTACGCGCTGCAGCTGCTGGACGCCGAGGGCATCATCGTGGACCCCGCCGACCGCGGAACGGTTGATTCACCGGCGCCGCTGCAGTAGATTCCGCGCCGCGCCCGGATGGCGAAATGGTATACGCAGCAGACTCAAAATCTGCCTCCCGCAAGGGATTGTCGGTTCGAGTCCGACTCCGGGCACTCTGAACGCCGGCCCCGCTCCTTTCCCGGAGCGGGGCCGGCGTTTTTTCGTCAGGGCGATCTCGTAGGTCCGCAGAGGCGCGTTTCCTCGGCCAATGGGCAGATGCGCGAGGACGTGACGGGTTCTGTCCCGCTGCGCGCTCGGGCGTGTGCGTATCCATCGATCCCTCGATCGTGCGAGGCCATCTGCTCATCCCCGGCGCTCACCCTGTCGTACTCGCGCGGCGGCGGGTCGGCCTGCGCGGTTCGGTGTGCCGACCGGCGCGTTCGCCTCGCTGACGGCGCTTTCCGCCGGGGTGTCGCCCATCAGCCGTACGCGCTGATCGTGGTGCGGACCAGGTAGCGCACCGCCGGGGTTCTCCCGGCGCGTGACGATGGACGAACGCCGGCCCGCTCCAGTGGAGCGGGCCGGCGCTCCTTGTCGTGTAGAAGTTGATTGACTGCGGACCGATCCCCCCGCAGATTGCGGACTTGCGACACTTCCGGCGGTATCTTCCCTGTCGCGTCTCTCCCCTTCCGTCCGCAGGTGCCTCATGCCGCTTCGCAACCGGCCTGTGCTCTCCGGGCTTTCCCTGCTTTTCGCGCTTGCCGCGTGCCATGACGGCGAGCCGCTGGCTCCCGGCCCCGAGCCGAAGGACCCCGTTCAGCTGGCGCGGCTGGAGTGCACGGTCACCGTGGCCAGCGGCGCCCTGTCGTGCACCAGCCTGGCGCCGGGGCTGGGCGCGGCGCAGGGGCTGATCGTGGGGAACCAGGGGGAGTACGTGTTCCTGGAAGCCAGCAACCACGCGTTCAACAACAGTGACAACGTCTTTTCCATCGACGTGACCGTGCAGAACCTGCTGGCGCAGGCGCTGGGCACCACCGACGGCGTTACGCTCGATTCGCTGGGCGTGCGCGTGTTCTTCTACCTGGAGCCGGTGGCCAGCGACGGGTCGGGGCGCAGCGTGTCCGTCATCAATCATACGGGGACGGGCTTCTTTACCAGCGCGGGGCAGAAGTACTTTCAGTACGACGAGATGCTGTCGAGCAGCGAGACCAGCAGCGCGCTGCCGTGGCAATTCTCGGTTGACCCGCTGCTGGCCACCTTTCGCTTTCAGCTGCTCGTCTCGGCCGCGGTGCAGTTTCCCGACGGCTACGTGGACGTGACCCCGCCGGCCGACTCGGTGGTGGCGGGGGGGGCCGTGGCGCTGTCGCACACCGTGCGCACCGCCGTCGGCGAGGCGACGGGCGACCAGTCGGTCACGTGGTCCACGTCGGACCCGGCGGTGGCGACGGTGAACGCGTCGGGGCTGGTGACGGCGGTGGCGCCGGGGACGGCCACCATCACCGCGACGCAGGGCCCGCGGCTGGGCACGGCGACCCTCGCGGTGTGCCCGGACCTGGCGCTGGGCGAAGCGTACGCGGTGGCGGACCTGAACGCCACGCCGTCGCTCTGCCTGTCGGACGGGGAGTACACGCTTACGGTGGTGAACACGTCGTCCGCCGACAGCACGGCGGTGGGGGTGACGGGCACGGGGATCGTTGCGGTGAGCGGACCACCGTCGCCGCTGCGGCTGCCAGGCGGGCCGCGCTGGAGCCGGGTGGCCGGACCGACCCGCGACTACGCGTTCGAGAGCCGCCTGCGCCGGATGGAGCGCCGGGAGCTGGAGGGCCTCAGCCTCACGGCCGCGCAGCCGCGCCGGGGCCCGGGCGGGCCGCGGTTCGCCATCACCCCCGGGGTGCCGGCGGTGGGCGCGCTGATGAGCCTGAACGTGGAGACGGACAACTCCTGCACCACGAACGACCTTCGCACCGGCCGGGTGGTGGCGGTGGGGACGAACGTCATCGTGATGGCCGACACCCTGAACCCGTCCGGCGGCTTTACGGCCGCCGACTACGCCGCCATCGCCGACTCGTTCGACGCGAAGATCCATCCCACCATCACCGGCGCGTTCGGCACGCCCTCGGACCGCGACGGAAACGGCCGCGTGGTGGCATTCTACACGCGGGCGGTGAACGAGCTCACCCCGCCGGGCTCGTCGTCGTTCGTGGGCGGCTTCTTCTTCTCGCGCGACCTGTTCTCCGCCGGCAGCTGCGCCACCAGCAACCAGGGGGAGATGTTCTACATGCTGGTGCCGGACCCGACGGGCTCCGTCAACGGAAACGTCCGCCAGGTGTCGGCCGTGCGCGAGAGCACGCTGGGGACGCTGGCGCACGAGTACGAGCACCTGATCAACGCGTCGCGGCGCATCCTGGTGAACACGCCGTGGAACGGCCAGCTGGAGACGGTGTGGCTGGACGAGGGGCTGGCGCACATTGCCGAAGAGCTGATGTTCTACCAGGGATCCGGCACGGCTCCGGGGATGGACCTGGACCTTGCCGACGTGGCCCCGCCC
>DASQBH010000020.1:0-2093 GCA_035635315.1 Longimicrobium sp. | reverse complement strand
GCTACATCTGCTATGAAACCGGCAACACCGATCCCGCGTGCCAGCCCAAGGACACGATCTACTATCCGTGCCCACTGCCGGACACCTACTTCCATCCGTGCACCCGCAACCTCACCCCGTGCGTGGGCTGCGCCTGAGCCGCCACCGCACGGACGTGGCACCACTCGCCTCCGGGACCGGTTCCCGGAGGCGAGCCGGCGTTCAGCGGGGTTGACACGGACGCGCGAGCGGGGTTATCCTTCGATCACAAGCCGCCTTTCCTAGCGGCGCAAAGACGGATCGAACGCGCGGGCTGACCCAGGCTCCTGACCGGCACAACGCCGGGGCAGGAGCCTTTTGTTACGGATCGGCATCCGCTTCATCGACAGCACACACCAGACATCCGGGACCCATGAGGCCCCCGCCGGCACAGCGCCGGACGGGGGGCTTTTTGTGTTCGTGCGACAGGAGACGGTGAGAGAGATGGCCAGCCAGGCCACCGCCGGCACAGCGACCGGGAGCAGCAGCCGGCGTCCGCACCCCGCGGCGCCGCACCCGTCATCGCCAACCGGCGGAGGATAAGGACCAACCATGCCGAAGGTACACACCCTGGTAGACAACTTCAGCGACGGCACCAACGTGCTCTGGGGCGCGGTCGCAGGCCCCGGACCGTTCGCCGACCGCCTGCGCGAGGTCAACGGGCGGGTGGAGATCACCCCCGCCAGCGGGCTGAGCGGCAGCTACGGCCAGTACAATTCCAATGTGGCGTACGACCTGACCGGCTCGCGGGTGTACATCGAGGTGCGGCAGGCGCTCGTCAAGCCCGGCACGCAGACCCTTCTGCGCGTGTTCAGCGGCACGCAGTACATCACGCTCTCGCTGTTCCCCAACGACCTGGTGTGCCACTCGCTCAATACGGAGGTCGGACGCGTTCCGTACGACGCCAACCGCCACCGCTGGTGGCAGATCCGCGAGCAGGGCGGCACCACCTACTGGGAGGCGGGACCCGACGGGACCACGTGGGAAACGCTGGCCAGCGCGCCCAACCCGTTCAACCTGACGCTGATCGGCGTGTGGTTCGCGGCGCACACGCTCACTGCCATCCCCTCGCCGGGGATCGCGGTGTTCGACAACGTGAACCTGCCGCAGACGCCCCTCTCCCGGCGCATCGAGGAGCGGCGCCTTTCCGCCCGCGACGTGCGCGTGCAGGCGGCGGAGGTGGCGGCGGCGCGGCGGCACGACGAGCACGCCAACAACAACGACGAGGTCAACTACCCCACGCGCCCCTTGGCGGGCAGCTACTCCAAGAGCCTCAAGCACGACGCGCTGGGCGATCCGGACCCCGCCTCGTACGGCACCCTGCTGCGCGCGCTGCAGAGCGAGGACCCCGCGGACTTCGAGGAGATCCAGCTCGCCTCGTCCACGGCGCTCAAGCTCACCAACCCGCAGTCGGGGCTGGCGTTCGACATCGCCGGGCCGGACGCGCAGGAGCGGACGATGCCGCCCGCTCCCCGCTTCGACAGCGAGATGGCGGCGCACGAGGCGGGCGAGCTGTACTGGATGGCCGTGCTCCGTGACCTGCCGTTCGTGAACTACGGCACGGACGCGAACGCGTCGGCGGCCATCACCTCGCTGAACGGCGAGTTCCCGCGGTTCGGGGGCACCGTGCCGGTGACGGCACAGAACCTCTTCCGCGGCATCTACCCCGGCGAGCAGGTGGGGCCGTACGTGAGCCAGTTCCTGCTCAAGGGAAACAACGACCCGCGCAAGCCCGTGGGCCTGGGGAGGGACGCCATCGAGGGCTACATCTCCTACGGCAGCCGCTACATCGACCAGCGGATCATCCCCGCCGCCACCGGGACCGACTACCTGACCGACTTTACGGCCTGGCTCAACGCGCAGAACGGGGTGGATGGGCGCACCGGCGACAGCGCGTCCGGCTTCGAAAGCCAGCGGCGCTTCATCTACAACCTTCGCGCCGGCGCCACCTTCGTGCATTTTGACCAGGTGGTGGACGCGTTCTACAACGCCGCGTGGATCCTGATGTCGGAGCCCAGCGGCAACCAGTACGAAACCGTGAACGACACGGGCCGCGCGCAGGTGGACCTGGAGTT
>DASQBH010000019.1:0-2812 GCA_035635315.1 Longimicrobium sp. | reverse complement strand
CGGTTCTACACCGTGCTCCAGGAAGGCGGCCGCTTCGTCGTATCGGAGACCATCCTCACGGAGATCTTCCGTCACAAGGAGAAGATGATCGCCGCCGCGCGTGTGGAGGCGGACGAGATGGCGGAGGCCTACCACGCGCTTCTGACGCTCCTCGAGATCCGGAAGGAGAGCTCGATCCCGCGTGAATGCTGGGAGCAGGCCGTGGAGCTCTGTCGCGGCGTCGATCCGGACGACGCCCCTCCCGTCGCCCTCACGCTCGCGGTGGACGGGCTGCTGTGGACCGGCGACAAGGCACTGCAGGCGGGGCTGAGGGCGAAAGGCTTCAATCGCTTCTTCGTTCCCTGAGGCTCGTCGCGGCTGCGGGGGCGTTGGACGTGGGACGGGGCGCCGGACGGAATCCGGCGCCCCTTTCCGTGCACGTCACTTTCGCACTTTCGCACTCCCGCACTTTCGCACCCGCTTTCCCGCTCCCCACGCACGTTTCCCTGCGGAACGAAACGTGCTTACCTCCGGCGCAACGCGCGGCCTTTCGAGGCCCGCTAAACGAATGATCCGCGGCGCCGGCCCCCCGTGGCAGGCGGCCCTCCGGCCGTGCCATCCAACGGCGCCCCGACGCAGAAACGCATTACGTTGAGCGACTCCATCCGCACCGACGTCTCCGGCGCCGCGCTGGCCGTCGCCGATCCCCTGCAGGTACGCGCCAACAAGCTCGACCTGCTGGAGCGGCTGGCCGACGCCCTGGCGCACGAGATCAAGAACCCGCTGCACTCCATGGTCATCAACCTGGAGGTGCTCAAGCGGCGGCTTTCGCGCGCCGGCGACGCGGGCGCCGACGTGCTGCGCTACGCCACCGTGCTGGGCGAGGAGCTGGAGCGGGTGAACCAGCGCATCGAGCTGCTGCTGCGCCTGTCGCGCCCCGAGCGCGCCGGCTCCGAGGAAACCACGCTCGACGAGCTCCTGGACGAGGTGATGGAGCTGGTGAGCCTGGAGGCGCGGCACCGCGAGGCGCGCGTGGAGTATCAGCGCAGCGAGCGGATGGCCCGGGTGCGCCTGGGCCGCCAGGCCGCCCGGCAAATCATCCTCAACCTGGTGCTGGACGCGCTGGACGGGCTGCAGCACGGCGACACCCTGCGCATCGTCGTGGGCGAGGAGGATGGGCGCGCGGTGATGACCGTGACGGGCCCTCCGTCGTCAGAAGGGGGCGAGCGGCTGGCGGTGGCCGCCGCCCTGGCCGAGGCCGTGGGCGGGCGGGTAGACGCCGACGGCCCCGAGCGTACCCTTGCGCTCCCTTCCGGCGGCACGCACTGAGACGTACCTACGTGCTGTTACGCCAACGGGTTGACCGCGGCTTGCGGTTGCCCGTATCTTGATAGGTTGCGCAAACGTTTAAATCCCTGGACGAACTACGGGCATGCCTGAAAAGATCCTGGTAGCCGACGACGAGAAGCACATCGCCGAAGGCCTGCAGATGCTGCTGGCCGACGAAGGCTACGAGGTTGATACCGCCACGGACGGCAACGCCGCGTGGAAGCTTGCCCAGGACGGCGGCTACGGCGTCGTCCTGGCGGACCTGCGCATGCCCGAGGTAGACGGGCTGGAGCTGTTCTCGCGCATGCGCAAGGCGGGGATCGCGTCGGAGATGATCATCATCACCGGCGAGGGCTCGGTTGAGAGCGCCAAGGAAGCCATGCGCCAGGGCGCGTACGACTACCTTGAAAAGCCGCTCAAGATCGACCGCCTCAAGGAGCTCATCCCCAAGGCGCTGGAGAAGTTCCAGGTCAAGCAGGCCAACCGCCAGCTGGAGGAGCGGCTCAGCAACCTCACCCGTTTTGGCGACCTCATCGGCCAGTCCGACGAGATGAAGTCCATCTACGGGATGATCGAGGCGGCCGCGCCCACCGGGGCCAGCATCCTGATCGTGGGCGAGAGCGGCACCGGCAAAGAGCTGGTGGCGCGCGCCATCCACGACAAGAGCAGCCGCGCCAAGGGCCCCTTCATCGCCATCAACTGCGCGGCGTTCCCCCGCGAGATCCTGGAGAACGAGCTCTTTGGCCACGAGAAGGGCGCGTTTACCGGGGCCATCAACGAAAAGCAGGGGTGCTTCGAGCTGGCGGACGGCGGCACGCTGTTCCTGGACGAGGTGGCCGAGATGGAGCCCGACATCCAGGTCAAGTTCCTGCGCGCCCTGGAGCAGCGCTCCTTCCGCCGCCTGGGCGGCAAGAAGGAGATCAGCGTGGACATCCGCGTGGTCTCGGCCACCAACAAGCAGATCAACAAGGCCATCGACGAGGGCAAGCTGCGCGAGGACCTGTTCCACCGCCTTGCCGTGATCCCGCTCTTTCTGCCGCCGCTGCGCGACCGCCGCGGCGACGTGCGGCTGCTGGCCGAGAGCTTCCTTCGCCGGTTCGCCGAGGAGAACGGCAAGAAGCACCTCAAGACGTTCGCCCCCGAGGCGCTGGAGTTCATCAACGCCTACCGGTGGCCGGGCAACGTGCGCGAGCTCAAGAACGCGCTGGAGCGGGCGGTGATCTTTGCCCGCGGCGAGCACATCACGCTCACCGACCTGCGCGCGCACGAGCTCATCATGAGCGAGGACCGCGAGATCCGCATTCCGGTGGGCACCTCGCTGCAGCAGGTGGAGCGCACGCTGGTGCTCAAGACCTTCTCCTTTGCCGAGGGCGACCACCAGCGGGCCGCCACCATGCTCGGCATCGAGGAAGAGGAGCTGCGCAACCGCCTGAGCCTGCTCGTCGCCGGCGAGGTCGCCGTCGCCGTCGTGCTCCTCGTCGGCGCCGGGCTGCTCGTCCGCAGC
>DASQBH010000018.1:0-6233 GCA_035635315.1 Longimicrobium sp. | reverse complement strand
GTCGCACGTCATCTTCACCTCCGGCTCCACCGGCCGTCCCAAGGGCGTGATGATCCGCCACTCCAGCGCCGGCGTGATGCTGCACTGGATGCGGGAGATCGTCAGCGACCCCGAGCGCAGCGTCGCCCTCTTCTCCACCTCCACCAGCTTCGACGTCTCGGTGGCCGAGATCTTCGGCACGCTGTGCTGGGGCGGGACGGGCGTGCTGGTGGAGAACGCGCTGGCGCTGGCGGATACCGCCGAGCCGGTGACCTACGCCAGCATGGTGCCCACCGCCGCGGCCGAGCTGCTGCGCGCGGGCGGCATTCCCGCGAGCGTGCGGACGCTGAACCTGGCCGGCGAGGCGCTCACCAGCGAGCTGGCGCAGGGGCTGTACGGGCTGGGGACGATCGAGAAGGTGGGCAACGTCTACGGACCCACCGAGGACACCACCTACTCCACCTACTCCCTGGTGCCCAGGGGCGCCTCGGAGGTGCGCATCGGCCGGCCGCTGCCGGGGAGCCGCGCGTACGTGCTGGACGCGCAGCTCAGGCCGGTGCCCGTCGGCGTGCCCGGCGAGCTGTACCTGGCGGGCGAGGGGCTGGCGCGCGGGTACGCGGCGCGGCCCGTCCTGACGGCGGAGCGCTTTATCCCCGACCCGTTCAGCACGGTTCCGGGCGCGCGGATGTACCGCACGCAGGACCGGGTGCGGTGGCGGGCGGACGGCGAGCTGGAGTACTTCGGCCGCACCGACCACCAGGTGAAGGTGCGCGGCTTCCGCATCGAGCTGGGCGAGATCGGCGCGGTGCTGGCGGCGCATCCCGCGGTGGCGGAGGCGGTCGTCGTGGCGCGTCCCCACGCCGGCGACCTGCGGCTGGTGGCGTACGTCGTCGCACAGGCCGGCGTGTCCGCGGACACGGTTGATACCGCCGCCCTGCGCGAGCACCTGGAGGCGCGGCTTCCCGGCTACATGGTGCCGGCCGCGTTCATCCGGATGGAGCGGCTGCCGCTGACCGGCAGCGGCAAGATCGACCGCAACGCCCTTCCCGCCCCGGAGTGGGGGCACGGCACGGAGGAGTCGCTCACGCCGCCGCGCACCCCCGTGGAGCAGGTGCTCGCCGACCAGTGGCGCGAGATCCTGCAGGTGGAGCGGGTGGGCCGCGAGTCCAACTTCTTCGAGCTGGGCGGGCACTCCCTGCTGGCCACGCGGGTGATGAGCCGGCTGCGCGAGGTGTTCCGGGTGGAGCTCCCCGTGCGCGCGCTCTTCGAGCGGCCCACGCTGGCGGGGCTGGCGGAGCGCATCGAGACGGCGCGCGGGTCGGACCGTCCGGCGCCGCCGCCGATCGTGGCGCGGCCGCACGACGGCGAGGCCCCGCTCTCGTTCGCGCAGGAGCGGCTCTGGTTCGTGGAGCAGATGCAGCCCGGCACGGCGAGCAACAACATCGCCCGGGCGCTGGCGCTCAGCGGACCGCTGAAGGTGGGCGCGCTGCACGAGGCGCTGGACGAGGTCGTCCGCCGCCACGAGACCCTGCGCACCACCTTCCCCTCCGTGGGCGGGCGGCCGGTGCAGAAGATCGCCCCCACGGGGAGCTGCGCGCTGCGCATCGTGGACCTGGAGGGCGTCCCCGCCGAGGACCGCGCCGCGCACGCCGGCCTCCTGGTGGCCGAGGAGAGTGCGCGGGCGATGGACCTGGCCACGGGTCCGCTCTTCCGCGCCATGCTGGTCCGCAGCGGCCCGGAGGACCACACGCTCCTGCTGACGATGCACCACATCGTCTCCGACGGGTGGTCGCTGGGCGTGCTGGTGGGCGAGGTGGCGGAGCTGTACCGCGCGTTCTCCGCCGGCGAGCCGTCGCCGCTGGCGCCGCTGCAGATCCAGTACTCCGACTACTGCCGCTGGCAGCGCGAGTGGCTGCAGGGCGACGTGCTGGAGGGCGAGCTGCGCTACTGGCTGGACCGCCTGGGCGGGCCGCAGCCGCTGCTGCAGCTGCCCACCGACCGGCCGCGCGGCGCCGTCCGCAGCGGCCGCGGGGCCGTCCGCCGCCACCAGCTGCCGGCCTCGCTGGTGGATGACATCGAGCGGCTGGCGCGCGGGTCCGGCGCGAGCCCCTTCATGGCGCTGCTCACGGGATTCGTCTCCCTGCTCAACCGCTACACGGGGCAGGACGACATCCGGGTCGGCACCTTCATCGCCAACCGCACCCGGGCGGAGGTGGAGCCGCTGTTCGGCTTTTTCCTCAACAACCTGGTGCTGCGCGCCGACGTGGCCGCCGACGACACCTTCCGTACCCTGCTGGGGCAGGTGCGCGACGTCACGCTGGACGCGTACGCGCACCAGGAGGTGCCGTTCGAAAAGGTGCTCGAGGCGGTCAACCCCGAGCGCACGCTGAGCCACACCCCGCTGTTCCAGGTGATGTTCGTCCTGCAGAACACGCCGATCCCGGCGCTGCAGGCGCGCGACCTCACCGTCCGCGCCCTCCCGGTGGAGAGCGCCGCCGCCAACTTCGACATGACGCTGTGGGTGGAGGAGACGGACGGCCTTCGCCTCTCCCTGGAATACGATACCGACCTCTTCGACGGCGCGACGATCGACCGCATGCTGGGGCACCTGACGGTGCTCCTGCAGGCGGCGGTGGCGGACCCCGACGTGCCGCTGCGCCGGGTGCCCCTGCTGGACGCGGCCGAGCGCTACGCCCTGCTGGTGGCCGCCAACGCCACCGGCCCCGTCCCCGCGGCCGACCGTCCGGGGGTGCACGCGCTGATCGAAGCGCAGGCGCACGCCACGCCCGACGTCGTCGCGGTGCGGCAGGGACGCGCCACGCTCACCTACGCCGAGCTGAACGCGACGGCCAACCGCCTCGCGCACCACCTGCGCGCGCAGGGCGTGGGGACCGAGACGCGCGTCGCGCTCCTCGCCGACCGCTCGCCGCGGATGATCGCCGGGCTGCTGGGCATCCTGAAGTCCGGCGCGGCGTACGTGCCGCTGGATCCCCGCGCCCCGGTCGACCGCCTCGCCCACATCCTCCGGGACTCGGGCGCGGCCGTGCTGGTGGCGGATGAAGGACTGGTCCGCGGGCTGGGCGCGCACGTGCCGGCCGTGGTGACGCTGGACGGCGCCTGGGCGGATGAGGGCGGCGCGGCGGAGCACGATCCGGCCCCGCTGGGCGGCGGAAGCGACGCGGCGTACGTCATCTACACCTCCGGATCCACCGGCCGCCCCAAGGGGGTGATCGTGGAGCACCGGTCGATGCGGGCCTACACGGAGACGGCGGTCGCGCAGTACGGGATCGGGGCCGAGGACCGCCCCCTCCAGTTCGCCTCGGCCGCCTTCGACGCCAGCATCGAGGAGATCTTCCCCGCGCTGGCCTCCGGGGCCACGCTGGTGCTGCGCGACGACGCCATGCTGGGCTCGCCGGCGCTCTTCTGGGAGGCGTGCGCGCGCGAGTGCGTCACCATCGTCAACCTTCCCACCGCCTACTGGCACCAGCTGGCCAGCGCGCTGGACGAGGACGCGCCGTCGCCGGTACCCGCGTGCGTGCGCCTGGTCATCATCGGCGGCGAGCGGGCGCTCACCGAGCGCGTCGCCCGGTGGCAGCGCGTCGTCGGCTCCGCCGTCCGCCTGGTGAACACCTACGGGCCCACGGAGGCCACCGTGGTCGCCACTCTGCGCGACCTGGCGGAGTGGGACGCCGCCGCAGGGCGCGAGGTGCCGATCGGCGGGCCGGTGCGCGGCGGGCGGGTCTACGTGCTGGACGGGGACGGCGAGCCGGTGCCCGCCGGCGTGCCGGGCGAGCTGTACCTGGGCGGCGCGGGGCTGGCCCGCGGCTACCTGGACCGCCCCGCCCTCACGGCCGAGCGCTTCGTCCCCGACCCCTTCGCGGCCGAGCCGGGGGCGCGCCTGTACCGCACGGGCGACCTGGCGCGCTTCGTGGCGGGCGGCGACCTGGAGTTCGTCGGGCGCGGCGACGGGCAGATCAAGATCCGCGGCTACCGCGTGGAGCTGCAGGAGATCGAGGCGCGGCTGACGGACCACCCCGCGGTGGCGTCGGCGGCGGTGGTGCTGCGCAAGTCGCCGGAGGGCGAGCCGTACCTGGCGGCGTTCGTCGTCCCCTCCGGGGCCGAGGCGCCGGCCACGGCCGAGGTGCGCACCTTCCTGGGCGAGCACCTTCCCGAGTACATGGTCCCCTCGCTGGTGGTGCGCCTGGACGCCCTGCCCCTGACGCCGGGCGGCAAGGTGGATGCGCGGGCGCTCCCCGCCACCGACCGTCCGCGCGAGGAGAGCCGGGGCGAGTACGTGGCCCCGCGCACGCCGACGGAGGAGATCCTGGCCTCCATCTGGGCGCAGGTGCTGGGCGTGGAGCGGGTGGGCGTAAACGACAGCTTCTTCGAGCTGGGCGGCTACTCGCTGCTGGCCACGCAGGTGATCGCGCGCATCCGCGACGCGTTCGGGGTGGAGCTGCCGCTGGTGAAGGTGTTCCAGGCGCGCACGCTGGCCGACCTGGCGGTGTCCGTCACCGAGGCGTCGCAGACGCCGCTCCCCGAGATCACCCGCGTGCCCCGCGACGGGCCGCTGCCGCTGTCGTTCGCGCAGGAGCGCATCTGGTTCCTCACCCAGCTGGCGCCGGAGCTGAGCGCGTACCACGTGCCGCGGGCGCTGCACATCCGCGGCCCCCTGGTCCCCGCCGTCATCGAGCAGTCGTACGCCGCGCTGGTGCGCCGCCACGAGGTGCTGCGCACCACCTTCCCCGCGGTGGAGGGGCGGCCGGTGCAGGTCATCCATCCCCCCGCGCCCGTCCCCGTCCCCCTGGTCGACCTGTCGGGTCTCCCCCAGGCGGAGCGGGACGATGAGGTGCAGCGCATCATCCAGGAGGTAGGGCGCAGGATCTTCGACCTCACCAACGGGCCGCTGATCCGCGTCGTCCTCCTCCGGCTGGGGCCGGACGAGCACGTCGTCGTCCAGGCGGAGCACCACCTGGTGCACGACGGCTGGGCCGAGGGCGTGCTGATGGGCGACCTGATGGGCGCGTTCCACGCGTTCGTCGAGGGGCGGCCGGCGGAGCTGCCGGAGCTTCCCATCCAGTTCGCCGACTACGCCGCGTGGCAGCGCAAGTGGGTGGACGGCCCCGTGCTGGAAGAGCAGATCGCCTACTGGAAGGAACAGCTGGCGGGGGCCCCGGCCGTGCTGGAACTCCCCACCGACCGCCCGCGCCCGCCCGTGCAGCGCTTTCAGGGCGGCGAGGAGTTCCTGCGCCTGTCTCCGCCGACGGTCACGGCGCTCACGGAGATGGGCCGCCGCGAGGGCGTGACGCTGTTCATGGCGGCGCTGGCCGGCTTCAACGCGCTCCTGCACCGCTACAGCGGCCAGGACGACATCGTCGTCGGCACCGTGCTGGCCAACCGGCGCCAGCGCGAGGCCGAGGGGCTGCTGGGGATGATCCTCAACACCCTGCCGCTGCGGACGTCCATGAAGGGCGATCCCACCGTGCGCGAGCTGCTGGCGGAGGTGCGGCAGACCTGCCTGGGCGCGTACGGACACCAGGACGTGCCCTTCGACCTGATCGTCGACGCGGTGCGCCCGCCGCGCAACCTCAGCTACCCGGCCGTCTTCCAGGTGATGTTCGCGTTCCACGACGCGCGCATGCCCCTGCTGCAGGCGCCCGGCTTTACGCTCACCCCGCTGGACGCGCACAACCGCTCGGCCAAGTTCGACATGCTGGTCATCGCCCAGGGCGACAACGTTCCCGAGGGCGAAGAGCGCGGGCTGACGGCGGCGATCGAGTACAACAGCGACCTGTTCGACGCGGCGACCATCCAGCGCTTCACCAGGCACCTGGAGAACGTGCTGGTCCGCCTTCCCGACAGCCTGGACCTGCGCCTGTCCGAGCTGCCGCTGATGGACGAGGACGAGCAGCAGGAGCTGGCGGGGTGGAACGCCACCGCGTCGCCGTACGCCCAGGATGCCTGCCTGCACGAGCTGTTCGAGGCGCAGGCGGCGCGGACGCCGGACGCCGACGCGCTGGTGTGGGGTGAAGAGACCTGGACGTACCGCCAGCTGAACGCGCGCGCCACGGCGATCGCGGCGGAGCTGCGGGCGCACGGCGTGGGGCCGGAAGTCCGCGTGGGCGTCTGCGCGCGGCGCACGCCGGCGCTGGTCGCCGG
The DNA here is from genome assembly GCA_035635315.1 of Longimicrobium sp. Classification (GTDB taxonomy): domain Bacteria; phylum Gemmatimonadota; class Gemmatimonadetes; order Longimicrobiales; family Longimicrobiaceae; genus Longimicrobium. Next base: position 95 of record DASQBH010000018.1, on the reverse strand, counting down.
GCTGCTGGGGGTGATGAAGGCGGGCGGCGCGTACGTCCCCGTGGACCCCGCGTACCCGCGCGACCGGCAGACGTACATGCTGCAGGACTCCGCCG
>DASQBH010000017.1:0-2298 GCA_035635315.1 Longimicrobium sp. | reverse complement strand
CCGCGAACTGCGCGGGGGAGGGAGACGGCACGGCTGTCCGGAGCGCGATCGAATTCTCCCCTCTCCTCGCGCAGTTTGCGAGGGGAGGGGCCGGGGGAGGGGCCCCGCGGACGCCAGACGAAGTCTCAGCCGTATCGACATCGACCGATTCAATCCACCGACATGACGCAGCCCTCGCCCTACGCACCGCCGGACGCGCCGCCGCGCGCGGACTTTCTGCAGCGCATCGCGGCGGAGGTGCACCGCCGCGTGGTGGGGCAGGACTACATGGTGGAGCGGCTGCTCATCGGCCTGCTCACGGGCGGGCACGTGCTCATGGAGGGGCTGCCGGGGCTCGCCAAGACGCTCGCCGTGCGCACGCTGGCGGACTGCATCGACGCCAGCTTCGCCCGCGTGCAGTTCACGCCGGACCTGCTCCCCGCGGACGTCGTCGGCACGACCATCTACAACCAGCGCACGGGCGAGTTCGTCCCGCACCGCGGGCCCATCTTCGCCCACATCGTGCTGGCGGACGAGGTGAACCGCGCGCCCGCCAAGGTGCAGGCGGCCCTGCTGGAGGCCATGCAGGAGCGCCAGGTCACCATCGGCGGCGAGACCTTTCCGCTGCCGCAGCCGTTCCTGGTCCTCGCGACGCAGAACCCCATCGAGCAGGTGGGGACGTATCCGCTGCCGGAGGCGCAGGTAGACCGCTTCATGCTCAAGGTGCGCGTCGGCTACCCCACGCGCGACGAGGAAAAGGAGATCCTGCGGCGGATGTCGACGGGCGCCGACATCCCCGTGTCCCCCGTGGCTACGCCGGCCGAGATCCTGGCCGCGCGCGAGGCGATCTCCGGCCTGTACCTGGACGACCGCATCGCCGACTACATCCTGGACCTGGTCCACGCCACGCGCGAGCCGAAGAAGTACGGCGCGGCCGAGCTGGCGCCGCTGATCGAGTACGGCGCGTCGCCGCGCGCCACGCTGGCGCTGGCGGCGTGCGCGCGGGCCCACGCCTACCTGCGCGGCCGCGGCTACGTGGTTCCCGAGGACGTAAAGGCCATCGCGCCCGACGTGCTGCGCCACCGCATCCTCACCAGCTACGAGGCCGAGGCGGAGGAGGTCACGCCCGACGACGTGGTCCGCCGCGTCCTCAAGGCCGTCCGCGTTCCCTGAGAGTCCCTCCGATGCCGCTCTTTTCGCGCTGGCGGCGTCCCTCTCCCGCCCCCGATGCCGAACCTGCCGCCCCGCCCGGGCTGGCGGAGGTGATGCGCCAGGTGCGGCGCATCGACCTGCGCACGCGCGGGCTGGTGGCCTCGCAGTTCACGGGCGAGTACCACTCCGTCTTCAAGGGGCAGGGCATCGAGTTCGTGGAGGTGCGCGAGTACGTGCCCGGCGACGACGTGCGCACCATCGACTGGAACGTGTCGGCCCGTACGGGACAGACGTTCGTCAAGAAGTACGTGGAGGAGCGCGAGCTGACGGTGCTGCTCGCCGTCGATCTCTCCGCCTCGCAACGCTTCGGGACGCGCGGGCGCTTCAAGAGCGAGATGGTGCCCGAGGTGGCGGCCACGCTGGCGATGTCGGCGGTGCGCAACAACGACCGCGTGGGGCTGCTCGTCTTTACCGATCGAGTGGAGGCGTTCGTCCCGCCGCAGAAGGGGCGGCGCCACGCGCTGCGCATCCTGCGTGACCTGCTGGTCTTCCAGCCGGCGGGCGTGGGGACGGACCTGGCGGGGGCGCTGGAGCACGCGCGCCGGGTGCTGCGGTCGCGCTCCATCGTCTTTCTGGTCAGCGACTTCCAGCTTTCGGCGGATGCACGGGCGCGGTTCGAGCGCGCGCTGGGGGGCGTGGCCACGCGGCACGACGTGATCCCCGTTGTGCTGGCGGATCCGGCGGACGCGGAGATGCCGGAGGTGGGTGTGCTGCGGCTGATGGACCCGGAGACGGGGCGGATGACGTACGTGGACACCGACGCGGCGGTCGATCGCTTCGAAAAGTCCGCGAAGAAGGAGCGGGCGGAGCTGGCGCGCGTCTTCCGCCGCCTGGGGATGGACGAGATCGAGCTGCGCACCGACCGCCCCGTATCCAACGCCGTCGTCTCCTTCTTCCGCCGCCGCGAGCGCCGGCTGCGCAGATGAGCGCGACTGCGACAATGATGAGCGCGACTGCGGCGGACATCGAACTTCGTCCGCGGGGTGCCCCTCCCCCGGCCCCTCCCCGCTCGTTCCTCGCGGAGAGGGGAGAATTCGATCGTGTGACGACAGGCATCGAACCGCCTCTGCGGGGTGCCCCCTCTCCCGGCCTCTCCCCCAAAAAAAC
>DASQBH010000016.1:0-2761 GCA_035635315.1 Longimicrobium sp. | reverse complement strand
GTCTTCGGTACGCTGCTCTTCGGCCGCATGCAGGGCGGGGAGGGGGCGGACAGGGTGATGGGTCCCATGATCAACACGCTGCCGGTGCGGATCGGCGTGGGAGAAGAGGGGGCCGAGGCGGCGGTGCGGCGCACGCACGCGCTGCTGGCGGACCTGCTGCGTCACGAGCACGCCTCGCTGGCGCTGGCGCAGCGCAGCAGCGGTGTGGCGGCCCCCGCGCCGCTCTTCACCTCGCTGCTGAACTACCGCTACGGCGGCGGGAGGGACGGATCGCAGGAGGCGGGGCAGGCGGAGCAGGCGGGGCAGGCGAGCGAGGGGGTGCGGGGCATTCACGCACAGGAGCGAACGAGCTATCCCGTGACGCTCAACGTGGATGACCTGGGGGAGGCGTTCGCGCTGGGGGCGCAGGTGGCGGCCCCCGCGGACCCGCAGCAGGTGTGCCTGATGATGCACACGGCGCTGGAGCGGCTGGTCGAGGCGCTGGAGGCCACGCCCGACCGGGCGATCGGGAGCCTCGACGTGCTGCCGGAGGTGGAGCGCCGCATGGTGGTGGAGGAGTGGAACCGGACCGAAGCCGAGTATCCGGCGGACCGGTGCATCCACGAGTTGTTCGAGGTGCAGGCGGAGCGCGCGCCGGGGGCGGTGGCCGTGCGCTTTGAGCAGGAGTCGCTCACGTACGCGGAGCTGAACGAGCGCGCGAACCGGCTGGCGCACTACCTCGTCCGCCTGGGCGTCGGCCCCGAGGTGCGGGTGGGGCTCTGCCTGGAGCGGAGCCTGGAGATGGTGGTCGCCATCCTGGCCGTGCTCAAGGCCGGCGGCGCGTACGTGCCCCTGGACCCCGGCTACCCGGCCGAGCGGCTGGCCTTCATCCTGGCCGACTCGGCCACTCCGGTGCTGCTCACGCGGGAGACGCTGCGCGGCGCGCTTCCGGCGCTGGAGGGCGTGGAGGTGGTGAGCCTGGACGGCGCGGCGGAGGAGATCGCGGCGGAGAGCGCTGAGAACCCGAGGAGCGGCGCGGGGCCGGATTCGCTGGCGTACGTCATCTACACCTCCGGCTCCACCGGCACGCCCAAGGGAGCGCTGATCGAGCACCGCAACGTGGCGCGGCTCTTCGCGGCCACCGAGGCCGGGTTCGGCTTCGGCCCAGGCGACGTGTGGACGCTCTTCCACTCGTACGCGTTCGACTTCTCGGTCTGGGAAATCTGGGGCGCGCTCCTGTACGGCGGACGGCTGGTCGTCGTCCCCTGGTCGGTGTCGCGCGACCCGATCGCCTTCCGCAAGCTCCTGGCGCGCGAGCGCGTCACCGTGCTGAGCCAGACCCCGTCGGCGTTCCGCGCGCTGGCGGAGGTGGACGAAGGCGAGGCCGAGCCGCTGCAGGCGCTGCGCACGGTCGTCTTCGGCGGCGAGGCGCTGCAGTACGAAAGCCTTCGCGGCTGGCTGGACCGCTACGGGCCCAAGCGTCCGCGGCTGGTCAACATGTACGGCATCACGGAGACGACGGTCCACGTCACCTGGCACACCGTCACCGGGCGCGAGCTGAAGGACGCGGGTGCGGCGAGCGGCGTGGGGAGGGCGATCCCCGACCTGCGCGCGTACGTGCTGGACCCGGCCGGGAAGCCATCTCCCCTGGGCGTTGCCGGCGAGCTGTACGTGGGCGGGGCGGGACTGGCGCGCGGCTACCTGGGCCGGCCGGGGCTGACGGCGCAGCGCTTCGTCCCCGATCCGTTCTCGGGTGAAGCCGGCGCGCGGCTGTACCGCTCGGGCGACCTGGCGCGGTGGAAGGCGGACGGGACGCTGGAGTACCTGGGCCGCATCGACCAGCAGGTGAAGATCCGCGGCTTCCGCATCGAGCTGGGGGAGATCGAGTCCGTCCTGCTCGCGCAGCCCGGCGTGGGTTCCGCCGCGGTGATCGTGCGCGGCGAGGGGAGCGACGCGGAGCTGGTGGCGTACCTGGTGGCCGCGGGGGGGACGCCGTCGCCCGCGGAACTGCGCGATGCGCTGAAGCGGCATCTCCCCGAGTACATGGTGCCGGCCGCCTTCGTGGCCATCGACCGCATCCCCCTGACCGCTAACGGCAAGCTGGACCGCAAGGCGCTCCCCGCGCCCGAGTCTGCCGCGGCCGGGGCGGACGACGCGTACGTCGCCCCGCGCACGCCGGTGGAGGAGGTGCTGGCGGCGATCTGGTGCGAGGTGCTGCGCCTGGACCGCGTGGGTGCCGGCGACGACTTCTTCGCGGTGGGCGGCCACTCGCTGCGCGCCACGCAGGTGGCGGCGCGCATCCGCGACGCGCTGGGCGTGGAGCTGCCGCTGCGCGCGATCTTCGAGGCGCCGACGCTGGCGGAGCTGGCCGCGCGGGTGGAGGAGATCCGCCGCGCCGGGGTGCCGGTGCTCCCCCCGGTGCTCCCGGTGGAGCGCACGGGGGCGCTGCCGCTGTCGTTCGCGCAGGAGCGGCTCTGGTTCATTGACCGGCTGGAGCCGGGGAGCGCCACGTACAACATGCCCACGGCGGTGCGCCTGGGCGGTGCGCTGGACGAGGCGGCGCTGGAGCGGGCGCTGGGCGAGATCGTCCGGCGTCACGAGGCGCTGCGGACGGTATTCGCCGCCGTGGACGGCTCGCCGGTGCAGGTGATCACGCCCTTCGACGGCTTCGTCGTGCCGGTGGAGGACCTGTCGGGGCTCGGCGAGGCGGATCGCGAGGCGGCGGTCAGGCGGCGCGCCGGGGAGGAGGCGGCACGGCCGTTCGACCTCTCGGCGGGCCCGC
>DASQBH010000015.1:0-8982 GCA_035635315.1 Longimicrobium sp. | reverse complement strand
CGCCGCGAGACCGAGGCGTCGGAAGGGCGCCACCGGCTGGAGCTGGAGCGCGCGGAGCAGGAGAGCCGCCTGGTGCGCGTGCGCGAGCGGGTGGAGGTGGAGTGGGGGCGCCCGTGGGAGGTGCTGGCCGGCCAGGCCTCTCCCGTGGAGGAGGGCGAGCCGGACGCGTGGCGCGCGGAGCTGCGCGAGGTGGCACAGGCCGTGGAGGCGCTGGGCCCCATCAACATGCTCGCCGTGCAGGAGCACGAGGAAGAGGACCGCCGCCTGCAGTTCCTGCTGGAGCAGCAGAACGACCTCACGAAGGCGCGCGACGACCTGTCGTCCGCCATCCGGCAGATCAACCGGACGGCGCGCGAGGTGTTCATGGGCACCTTCAACCAGGTGCGCGAGAACTTCCACCGCACCTTCCAGTCGCTCTTTCAGGGCGGCGAGTGCGACGTGTGGCTGGCCGACCCCGACGACCCGCTGGAGTCGCCGATCGAGATCCAGGCCAGTCCCCGCGGCAAGAAGACGCAGCGCATCCACCTGCTTTCCGGCGGCGAGCGCACGCTGACGGCGCTATCGCTGCTCTTCGCCATCTACCTGGTCAAGCCGTCGCCGTTCTGCCTGTTCGACGAGGTGGACGCGCCGCTGGACGAGAGCAACGTGGGCCGCTTCATCCAGCTGCTCAACGACTTCAAGGAGCAGACGCAGTTCATCGTCATCACCCACAACCCGCGGACGATGGAATCCGCGGACTGGATCTACGGCGTGACGATGGAAGAGCCCGGCGTATCGACCATCGTGGGCGTGGAGCTGGAAGGCGCCTGGAGCTTCGCCGGCGACCAGCGGGTGGCCTGACTGCGGGTTTGGGCGTGCCCCTCCGTGGCGAATGAATTCGCGGCTGGGACAACGCGATGTCCGCCTGCGCGGACGGCTCCTGCCGCACGGAGCGTGAGTGCCGCCCCTCGATCGGTTGAAGCCCCGCGCAGCTTCGGGGCTTTCCGCCGTCGTGGCGGCGGCTGCAGCCGCTTTCGCGAAGCTGACCGCCGCCCCGGTGGACGCAATGGAGGCGGCACCCTAGATTTCTCATCACGAGCATCGTGCGGGACCTCCACCGGAATCGGTACCATGCTGGTCGTCATGAGACACGACGCGACGCCCGAGGAGATCGAGGGCGTCGTACGCACCATCCGCGAGATGGGATATGAAGCGCAGCCCACGCCGGGCAAGCAGCGCACCGCCATCGGCGTCATCGGCAACGACGGCAAGGTGAACTCCGACCGGGTGGAGTCGCTCCCCGGCGTGCTGGAGATCATTCACGTATCGCAGCCGTACAAGCAGGTGTCGCGCGAGTGGCGGCAGGAGAACACCGTCGTCACCCTGGACAACGGCACCCGGATCGGCGCCGGCGAGGTGTGCGTGATGGCGGGGCCGTGCTCCGTGGAGTCGGAGCGGCAGATCATCGGCATCGCCCACCAGCTGCGCGACGCGGGGGCCACCATCCTGCGCGGCGGCGCCTTCAAGCCGCGCACCTCGCCCTACTCGTTCCAGGGGATGGCCGAGGACGGGCTCAAGCTGCTTGCGAAGGCCCGCGAGGAGACGGGGATGGCGGTGGTCACCGAGGCCATCGACAACGAGAGCCTGGACCTGGTGGCGCAGTACGCCGACATCGTGCAGATCGGCGCGCGCAACATGCAGAACTTCTCGCTGCTGCGGCGCGCGGGGCGGGCGGGAAAGCCGGTGCTGCTCAAGCGGGGGATGGCGGCCACCGTCAAGGACCTGCTGCTGAGCGCCGAGTACCTGCTGGCCGAGGGGAACCCGCACGTGATCCTGTGTGAGCGCGGCGTGCGCGGCTTCGACACGCACACCCGCAACCTGCTGGACCTGACGGCCATCCCGGTGGTCAAGTCGCTGTCGCACCTGCCCATCATCGCCGACCCCAGCCACGGCACCGGCCTGCGCGCCAAGGTGACGCCCATGGCGCGCGCCGCCGTGGCCGCCGGCGCCGACGGGCTGATGATCGAGGTGCACCCGGACCCGGAGCGCGCCCTGTCCGACGGCGCGCAGTCGCTCTTTCCCGAGCAGTTCGCGGAGCTCATGGAGCAGATCGCCGTGATCGCCGACGCCATCGGCTCGCGCCTGGTGCCCCCGCTCGTCCCGCTGGAGGCGGGTGCCGCCGGCCCCGCCTGACCCCCGGCGCTCCGCGTCCAGCGGCAACAAGCCGCTGGGGGACCGCGGAGAACAGCTCGCCGCCGGGTTTCTGGCGGACCGCGGATGGGTGATTCTCCACCGCAATTTCAGAATCGGCCACCGTGAGATCGACCTCGTTGCACGACGCAACGAGGTCGTTGCGTTTGTGGAAGTAAAGACGCGGGGCGGGCTGGGCTACGGACATCCGCTTGAAGCCATCACGCGGAAGAAAAGGAAAGAAATCCAGCAGGTGGCCGCCGCCTGGATCGAGGCGCACGGCTCGCCGAACGACGTCTACCGCTTCGACGCCGTGGCGATCCTGCTCCCCGTAGGCGGCGCGCCCATCATCGAGCACGTGGAAGACGCCTGGCGTTTGTGGTGACCGCACGGCCGGGGGGCGGCCGGGCGGGGGAGAGCGGGTGGGCCCTTGACGAAACCCAAGCCGATAGGTATACTCATGGGAGTGGTGCTGAGGGAGGGTGAATGGAGATTTGTGATCTACGTCGACGACCACGCGCCGCCGCACGTGCATGTGCAGCGCCGGGGCGGCGGCGAGGTAAAGGTCACCATCCCGGGACCCGGCGAGCTCGTGTCCGTGCTGGGCGTGCGTAACCTGGCCACCCACGAGGCCATGCGCGCCGTACGCCTGGTCGAGGAAAACCGCAAGCAGTTGCTGCGTGAATGGAGGAAGATCCATGGCTGAGCTTCGAATTTCCGACGACGAGCTGGTCCGCCAGATCGAGGCCGCGCGCGAGGCCGAGCGCACCGCCGAGCTCACGGAGCCGCGTGCCCGCGAGGCGTACTACGACCCGGCCACGGAGCGCATCGTGGTCGAGCTCAAGCAGGGAGGGGCGTTCGCGTTCCCGGCCGCCATGTACCCCGAGCTCGCGGGGCGCTCTCCCCAGCAGCTGGCGGCGGTGCAGCCGTGCTTCGGGGGCGAGGCGCTCGAGTGGGAAGACCTCGACGTGCACATCGGGGTGGCGGGAGTGCTGGTGCGCATGCTGGGGCCCGCGATGCCGCGGGCCTTTGCACAGCGGGGCGGATCGTCCACCAGCGAGCGGAAGGCCGCGGCCGCGCGCGCCAACGGCGCCCGCGGCGGACGCCCCCGCAAGCCGCGGGAGCCGTTCCGCTCTTCCGCCGCCCAGGCGGGGTACGGCATGATGGCGCGTGAGACGCCCGTCCCACCGGAGGAGCGCACTCCCTTTCTCCCCGACCCTCCCCTGGACGAGCGGGGCCTGCCCATTCCCCGGGAGCCCAAGCCCCGCCCCCGCGGCCGCAAGAAGTCCGGCGAGTAGCCGGATCGGGCACCGTGGTTGACGAAGAGGCGCGGAATGCGGATCCCTTCGCTCCCGCGCCTCTCCGCGTGTGCTCCTCCATTGTCCGACAAGCGCGCCTCTTCCCGCCCCCATCACACCATCACCCACTCACCCCGCTCTCCACCACCCGCAGCCGCAGGTGCACCGTCGTACCCTCGCCGGGCGTGGAATCCACCGTCACCTCGCCGCCCCACGACTCCACCAGGCGCTTGACGATGGCCAGGCCCAGGCCGGTGCCGCTGCTGCGGGTGGAGAACTGCGGCTCGAAGATGCGCGGCAGCGACTCGGGGGGAATGCCCTCGCCCGAATCAGCCACGTCCACGTGCAGCCACTGCCCGCCCCCCGCCGGCGCCGCGGCAATGCGCACGGACCCGCCGCCGTCCAGCGCCGCGCGCGCGTTCTCCAGCACGTTCAGCAGCACCTCCTTCAGCTCCCCCGACCGGGCCCGCACGCGCGGCAGCTGGTCGGGAAAGTCCAGCACGTACTCGATGCCGTCGTGGCCGCCGCGGTACAGGGCCAGCGTGTCGTCCGCCACGCGGCGCACGTCCACCGCCTCCACGGGCGCGCCCTCCTCCATCGGCGCGCCAAAGCGGGCGAAGGCACGGCTGATCTCGCCCAGGTGGTCGATCTCCTGCAGGATGGAGGCGACGTTGCGGTCCAGGATGGTGCCGAAGTCGTCGCGCCCGTCCGCGTAGGCGCGGCGAAGGTGCTGCACGGCCAGCTTGATGGGCGTGAGCGGGTTCTTGATCTCGTGCGCCACCTGCCGCGCCATCTCACCCCACGCCAGCACGCGCGCGGAGGTGATCTCGCGCGTCACGTCCTCCACCACCAGCACCGCGCCGCGAGGCCCGTCCGTGTGCAGGCTGCGCATCCGCAGGCGGATGGTGCGCCCCTCCACCTCGCGCTCCTCCACCCGCTCGCGCGCGCCGGAGGCCAGGAAGTCGCGCAGCGTGGCCGCGACCGCCGCCTGCACCGGCTCGTCCTCCGGGATGCGCGAGCCCACGGGCACCTCCGCGCCCAGGATCTGCCCCGCGCGGGGGTTGATGAGCTGCACCCGGCCGGTGGCGTCCAGCGCCAGCACCCCCGTCCCCGCCTCGGAGACGATGGCTTCCGTCCGCCGCGTCTCGCGGACCAGGGCGGTGCGGGCCTGGCGCAGGCTGCGCACCATGCGGTTGAACGAGCGGTACACGCGCCCGAACTCGTCGCGCCGGCCGGAGGGAAGGCGCACGGACAGGTCGCCCGCGCCCACCGCCGTCGCCGCGCCGGAGAGCGCCTCGATCGGCCGCGACAGCGCGCGGCCGACGAGGAGGGAGAGGACCACGGAGAGCGCCGCGCCGATCAGGCCGGCGAGCGCCACCACGTCCGCCAGCTCCTGCTGCCGCCGCGCGATCTCGCCCGTGGCCAGCGGCGTGGGCGACGCCAGCACCTGCCGGTCGCCGAAGCGGCGGTACGCCACCAGGTACTCGTGGCCGGCCAGCTCGCGGTTCTCCGTGCGCTCCACCGCCTCGCCCACGGCAAAGTCCAGGAACACCGGGGGCGGAAGCCAGGCGTGGTACAGCCCCAGGTCGATCACCTCCGGCGCGGCGGCCTGGGAGAGCACACCGTCGCGGTACAGCAGCAGGTCCGCCCCCACGTGCCGCGCCAGGTCACCCAGCGGCTGGCCGTGCGCCTCCGACTCCGCCTGCGTGAGCGCCCGCTCCGCCAGCGCCGCCGCCGTCCGCTCCACCTCGCGCGAGAGCGCGCGGTACGCCGTGGCGCCGAACGCGGCCATCGGCAGGAGAAAGAAGACGAACAGCGCGCCCGTCAGCCGGCCGCGGAAGGTGAACAGCCACCCCCACCGCGCCCGCTCGATTCCCAGCGGCTCGCCGCACAGCGTCCGCGCCAGCGCCCACAGCGCTGTCGCGAGGAAGACGACCATCACCAGCGCCAGCAGCCCGCGGGCGACCAGGATGAAGCGCGAGGGCGTGGGCACCAGCATGTGCGCGTGCATCGACTCGCCGGGAAAGGCCACGCTGGTCTCGCTGCGCCACCCGTTCTCCGCGCGCACCCACTGCAGCCCGCCCCCCGGCGGCCCGGCGCCCGGCGGCGCCGGCACCAGCGACAGCGTCGCCGCGCCCACGCCCGTCTCCGCCGGCTTCTCCGGGTCCAGGAACCGCGCCAGCGAGGTCGACCGCCCCAGGTATGCGCGCGGCGGAACGGCCACGGAGACGCTCTGCCCCGCCGTCAGCGGCACCACGAGGAGGTAGTGCAGGCCGGGAACGTTGGTCACCCGCTCCAGCCGCGGCTCCTCCGCCCCACGCGCGGCCTCCAGCAGCTGCGCCACCCGCTCCGTCGGCACGGCCGCGTCCGCCAGGCGCAGCTCCGTCCCCGGTACCGTGTCCTGCCAGAGCGTGACGCGCCCCTCGTAGCCTTCGCGCGCCAGCCCCGCCTCCACCCACGCCTGGTACAGCAGGCTCACCCCGCGGCGCCCCTCGGCATCCAGCCGCAGCACCTGCTCGGAGAACTGGCGAAGGAGAAAGTCCAGGAACGGGTCCGCCTGCGTCCCCAGCCGCGCGATCTCGCGCTCGGAGACGCGCAGCCGCTCGTTCAGGTGCATGGTCCACAGGGTGCCCAGCGCCAGCGTCCCCGCGATCCACCCCGCGCACACCCACGGCAGCAGCGCCCCCCGGCGGATCTCGCTCCGCGGGATGGCGGCGGAGGCGATCCCGAACGGCACCGCCCAGAGCGCGGCGGCCCAGAACGGCACCTCGCGCCCGGGCCGCCACCAGAGCGCCACCATCCCCAGCGCCATCACCCCCGCCAGGACCAGCGCGGCGACCACCAGCTCCGGCCGCACCCGGCCGTCGTTGTCCACGCGCCTCCCCAGCAGGACGAAGAGGGGGATGGCGCCCAGCAGCGCCAGCGCCACCACCAGCGGCGCGCCGCCCGCCGCGCGGTCCGCCAGCACCCCCGCCGCCACCGACGCGCGCACCAGCGCCAGCGCCCCCACCAGCGCCGCGGCCGCCAGGACGACGCGCAGGCCGACCGGCAGGCGGTCCGCGGCCTTTGCCGGCTGCAGGCGCGCGAGCAGCCAGGCGGCCAGCCCCAGCAGCACCAGCAGCAGCTGCCCTAGCGTCACGTCGCCGGGGACGGGAAGGACAAAGCGGACGGGGGAGAAGGCGCTCTGCGCGCCGGAGGTCCCCTCCAGCACCTCGCCCAGGGGGATCAGGACGAGCGAGAGCGTCAGCGCGGCCACGGGGATCCCGGGCGGGCGGCTGCCGCCGCGGTACCAGGCGATGGCCAGCAGCAGCGCCGCCACCAGCCACGCCCCCGCTACCTCCCACCGCCCGTGGCGCGAGACGCGGTCGCGCCAGCGGTCCTGGGTGAGCGCCTCGAAGACGCCGCTGAAGATGGTGTCGTTCTCCGTCGTCCAGTCCCAGATGTCGTCGCCCTGGGCCAGCGCCGGGGTAGTGAAGTGCGGGACCACGCCGTTGCGCCGGGCAAAGCGGTCCGCGTACGGCTCCGTCCCCTCGCCCACCTCCACGTGCGCGTCCAGCAGCGTGGCCGCCACCGCCACGTTGCCGCTGCGCAGCCGCTCGGCGAAGTACACGTAGCCAAAGAGCGGTCCGGACGAGAAGGACGATTCCACCAGCCCCCGCCGCACGGAATCCGGCACCGTCCCGCGGTGCTCCCCCGCCCACACCATCGGCGAGCCGTCCGCGCGGTAGACGGCCAGCGCCGCCATCCCCGTCGTGCGCCGCACCTCCTCCAGCCGCGCGAAGAGGGCTGCGTTCACGCGGGTGCGGGGGCCCACCAGGTCCGCCGCGCCCAGCACCGCCTCGCCGCCGCGGTCGAACATGGCGTCCAGGTCCTCGTGCACCCGCGTCCCCGCGATGTTGTCGACCGCGGCGCGCACCACGCCCCACTCCGTCGACACGCGCCAGAGCCGGTACTGCGTGCGCGCGGCGAGGACGACCGTCACCCCCAGGGCGATGGCGCCGGCGATGCGCCAGGGGCGGCGGACGGAGCGCGCCAGCAGGGCCCACGCGCCGGCCGCCACCGCCGCCGCGGGGATCCACCCGGGGGACAGCCGCTGCAGCCAGACGGCCAGCAGCAGCAGCGCGATCCACCCCCCCGCCCACCCCGCCGCGTCCCCGTTCAGGCGGGACTTTCGGCGCGGCGGCGCGGACGGTGCGGCTTGCGCCTCCGCCGGTTCACCCGCTAGCGTCGTTTCGATGCTCAAGCCCATGCGCTCCTACGCCATCAGCGACCTGCCCTGGACGGACGTCGCCGCCCACCTCAAGCACGACCGCCGGCTCATCGTTCCGGTGGGCGCGTGCGACCAGTCGGGGCCGCACCTGCCCGTGGGCGCCGGCACCTGCGTGGCCGAGGCGCTCGCGCGCGACCTTTCGCAGGAGTTCGGCGTGCTGCGCGCGCCTACGTTCCACTACGGCGTCAACCTTCCCGGCGAGGCCGCGTACGCCGGCACCGCCGCCCTGCGCGCCAAGACGCTGCACCGCGCCCTCAACGAGTTGCTGGCCGTGTGGACGTCGCAGGGGTTCGACGAGTTCATCGCCATCACCGCCAACGCGCACGTGCCGCACGCCGAGGCCATTGCCACCCTGCGCGCGCCCAACGCCCGGGTGCGCGTGGTGGAGGCGCTCAACGTGAACCTGGCCGCGCTGCTGGACGGCGCCACGCACCAGGAGCACGCCGACGAGGCGCTCACCTCGCTGCTGCTGCACCTGCGGCCCGACGCCGTGCTGATGGAAAGGATCAAGGACCCCACGGAGGACCCCAGAAAGCCCCGAAAGTTCGTCATCGGGCGGCTGCGGCGCATCCCCCCCGCCAGCCGGGGCACGCTGGGGAGCGCCGCGCTGGCCACCGCCGAGAAGGGGCGGCTCATCTACGAGCACATCCTGCAGAAGATCCGCTTGAAAGTATTCATCGCCCCGCCGCCGGACGAGGACGAGGAGTAGGGTTGTTTCGATGAGTTCTGTAACTGCAAGGGATTGAAGGGCTTGAGTTGGCCGTGCCCCTCCGCTGCGCTCCGGGTCGGGCTGCGCGCGCACTAGGGCACGATACAACTGTGCCCAAGTGCGCCGAGCCCCCGGCGCTCACCATCCCCGACGCGTTTCCTCTGCGCTCGTGCATGCGCGCCGGTGTCTCGGCCCTGCGGGCGCGCATTCCTCACGCAAAATGCGTCCGGCGACCGGATCCATCCGCCGTTTCCGCGCCTTTCGGAGCGCTCGACAGCCTCCGCAACAATCCGCGCAGGCGGATTTTGTGACCTTGCAGCCGCGGTTTCAACCGCCGGGACAATGCCGGCCGGACCGCTCCAAATCCGCCCCACGTCTCATCTTGCACGCCGTCTGATTTTCGTTGCGCCGAAACCCCTGCACCCGGACGGGGTACGGAGCGTGCGGACCTGAGCCGGCGCGTGTCGCGGCGGCCACATCACGAGGAAGCGAATGAAGACCAGCCACAAGCTCACCCTGTACGCATTCGCCCTGCT
>DASQBH010000014.1:0-5000 GCA_035635315.1 Longimicrobium sp. | reverse complement strand
CCTTGGCGGCCGGATCGGGCGGCAGGGGGACGTAGCGAAATCCGCCGAGCCCCGCCTCCACCATCCACCCCTCCAGCCGCGCCGCCTCGAACCCCTGCCACACGTGGCCCATGGTGGCGCGGTACTCTTCGCGGTCGTGCGGCATCATGTCCACCACCAGCAGCCGCCCGCCGGGGCGCAGCGCCCGCGCGGCCTGGGCCAGCGCCTCGCCCGGTTCCGCGACGTAGTGCAGGACCAGAAAGGCGATCGCGGCGTCCAGCTCGCCGTCGGCGACGGGGAGCGACTCCAGCTCACCCTCGCGGATGTCGACGTTCTCCAGCCCGGCCAGCCGCGCACGGGCCGCGTCCAGCATGGCCGGCGAGCTGTCGACGGCGATTACGCGGCGGACGAACGGGGCCAGCGACTGCGTGACCTGCCCCGTGCCGCACCCCAGGTCGCCGACGGTCCACGCCTCGTCCATCAGCCCCAGCAGCCCGACCAGGTCCGCGCGCCGGCCGAACAGCTCGGCGCGCAGCCGGTCCCACTCGCCCGCGGCGCTGGAGAAGAACTCGCGCGAACGCGTGGAGCGCTGGGCCAGCACGCTGCGCAGCCGCTGCGTGTCCTGCTCGGCCGCCGCCAGCGCCGCCACCTGCCCGCGGACCAGCTGCCAGAGCTGCCGCGCGTCTGCGTCCATGCGGTCGGCGGGCATCCGGTAGCGGCGGCTGGTGCCCTCCGCCCGCGCGCTCACCCACCCCTCGTCGCCCAGCAGCTTGAGGTGGCGGCTTACCGTGGACTGCGGAAGCTGCAGCACCTGGCACAGCTCGCCCACCGTCAGCTCGTGCCGCTCCAGCAGCAGCAGCAGCCGGCTGCGGGTCGCGTCGGCCAGGGCCGACATGCGGTCGAAGATCGCGGGGGCAGAGTTGCTCATCTATCCGTTCATCCGGCTGGAAAGATAAAGCCTACCGGATGAGGAGGCAAGAGAGAGGCGTCCCAGGCGGGCCTGGAATGAGCGGAGTCGTTGCAACAACTGCGGAAAGCCTCGCAAACCGCGCGGGCTTCAACCGCGGATTCAACCCTTCCCGCGCCTCGCGCGAAGGGCCCACCGCCGCAGTCCGCGCAGGCCGGACTTCGTGAATTTACAGCCGCGGTTTCAACCGCCCGGGGCGAAGCCGGCCACCGCGCGAATCACCTGCCCGGGCTCCGGGCGGCGCCAACCATCATCTCCGCGCTGGCGGACGGCTACGATCACACGCAACTTGATTGCGACCGCCCCTGCCCGTCCCGCCAGCGGAGAGTCCCGCCATGGGAGCATTCGGCAAGCTCGTCCGGAAGGCGTCCGCGTACTTCCTCTTCTTTCTGACGTTCCTGCTCACCATCCCCGTGGTGAGCGGGGAGGAAGGCTGGCCCATCGCGCTCTTCATGGGCGCGGGGGCGGCGCTCTGGGGCGGGCTGCTGATCCGGGGGCTGCGGCGCGAAGCGAAGAAGGAGCAGCGAAGGGCCGAGATCGAGCGGCAGCTGGCGGTGCTGCGCCTGGCGGATTCGGGAGATGGAAGCCTGACGGCCACCGAGGTCGCCACGCGGCTGGGCTGGCCCATGGAGACGGCGCTGGAGGCGCTGCGGTCGCTGGACGACGGCGTGCGGGTAACGTCCACCGTTACGGACGAGGGGATCATCCTCTTCGAGTTCATGGAGCTCATCCACGACCCCACGCGACGGAAGAAGACCCCCGCCGCCATCGCGGCCGCCGAGGCCTCCATTCCACCCCCGCAGGTCGCCGCGCCGCGCCCGAAAGGGGCGCGCTGAGCGATTCGCGTCCAGCTACGCAGAAGGGCGGCGAGGAAACCCCTCGCCGCCCTTCGTCATCGACGCGCGCCGCCGTCAGCCGCCGTACTGCGCGTCGATGGCCTTGCGGATGTCCCGCAGCGACTTGCCCTGCTCATGCATCTCGTAGGCAAGGCGCGCCTGGCCGCTGCAGATGCCGCAGGTGCCGCCCATCTCCTCCTCGAAGCACTCCAGCAGCGAGCGCAGGCCATCGCGCTCGTGGCAGTCGCAGTGGCAGTACAGCCCGTCCAGCACGCTGGGGATGCGCGCCGCCATGGTGTACACCTCGCGCGACTGCTCGCGCACCGACTCCGCGGACAGCACGCGCTCCGCGGTGATCCCCGGACGCGGCGCGGGGTGCCGAACGCGCTTGGCTGCCGGCTGCGCGTGATGCGCGTGGTCCTGCGCCTGCGCCGCATCGGGCACCAGCGCGCACAGCAGCAGCGCCGCCAGCAGCAACGGCAGGCGAACGAGTCCGCGCAGAGAGAACGAAGTCAGCATCGGAAGCCGGAGGAGAGAGAGCGGGTGAAGCGTTGGAGTATAACGGGTTCGGCCCCATCCGCCTACGGCCGGCGCGCTTCACCCCGCGCGGCCCGTGCGTTGTAGTCATCCCGCGCCCACAGGTTCCCTGCCCCGCCGATCCGCCCGCATCCACGGAACGATTTGGAGCCCCGCCCCGCGCCGCATAGATTCCCCGCCTCGCGCCCCCGCGGCGCCGTGCGGTCCCGTACCTTCGTACCCTCGTACGGACTCCCGCACTTCCGCACTCACGCACTTTCGTCATAGATGCTCGACGCCATCCTCCGCCCCCGCTCCATCGCCGTCATCGGAGCGAGCCGGAAGCCCAACACCATCGGCTACCAGATCCTGGAGAACCTCGTCCGCCACGGCTACGCGGGCGCGGTGTACCCCGTGAACCCCACCGCGGCCGCCGTGCACTCCATCCGCGCGTACCCCTCCGTGGAGGCGGTGCCGGACGAGGTGGACCTGGCGGTGATCGTGGTCCCCAAGCAGCACGTGGTGGAGGCCGCGGAGGCGTGCGGGCGCAAGGGAGTGAAGGGGCTCGTGGTGATCTCGGCGGGGTTCGCGGAGGTAGGCGGCAGTGGCGTGGAGCGGCAGAAGGCGCTGATGGAGATCGTCCGCCGCTACGGGATGCGGCTGGTGGGCCCCAACTGCATGGGCGTGCTGAACACCGCGCCTGACCGGTCGATGAACGCCACCTTCGCGCCCACCATGCCCCCCGCCGGCCCGGTGAGCTTCATGAGCCAGTCGGGCGCCATGGGGGTGACGATCCTGGACTACGCCAAGGAGTACGGCATCGGCATCAGCCAGTTCGTCTCCGTGGGCAACAAGCCGGACGTCAGCGGCAACGACCTCATCCAGTACTGGGCGGATGACGAGCGGACGGGCGTCATCCTGATGTACCTGGAGAACTTCGGCAACCCGCGCAAGTTCACGCAGATCGCGCGGACCATCACGCGCAAAAAGCCGATCATCGCCGTCAAGTCCGGCCGCACGGGCGCCGGCGCGCGCGCCGCATCGTCGCACACGGGGGCGCTGGCGGGGACGGACGCCGCGACGGACGCGCTGCTGCGCCAGTGCGGCGTGATCCGGGTGGAGACGGTGGAGGAGATGTTCGACCTGGCGATGGCGTTCAGCCACCAGCCGATCCCGCGCGGCAACCGCGTGGCCATCGTCACCAACGCGGGCGGCCCCGGCATCATCATCGCCGACGCGTGCGAGGCCAACGGGCTGGTGGTCACGGAGCTGTCGGAGGCCACCCGGTCGCTGCTGGAGGCGCACTTTCCGGAGGAGGCGTCGCTGGCGAATCCCATCGACATGATCGCCAGCGCCACCGCGCAGAGCTACCGCATCGCCGTCGAGGCGGTGCTGGCGGACCCCAACGTGGACGCGGTCATCGCCACCTTCGTCCCGCCGCTGGGCGTGCGCCAGGAAGACGTGGCCGAGGCCATCGTCTCCGTCGCCGCGAACGCGGAAAAGCCGGTGATGGCGGTGCTGATGGGGCGCGAGGGGCTGCCGCAGGGGCTGGCCGAGCTGAACGCCGCCGGCATCCCCGGCTACCGCTTTCCGGAGTCCGGCGTGCGCGCGCTGGCGGCCATGTACCGCCACCGCCGCTGGCTGGAGCGCCCCGTCGGCGAGGTCCGTGCGTTCAACGTGGACCGCCAGGCGGCGGAGCGCATCATCGCCGGCGCGCGCGGCGAGGGGCGCGAGAAGCTGTCGGAGACGGAGGTGATGCGCGTCCTGGAGGCGTACGGCATCCCCGTCGCCCCCTACCGCGTGGCGCGCACGGCGGACGAGGCGGCGGAGGCGGCCGGC
This sequence comes from Longimicrobium sp., assembly GCA_035635315.1. Lineage (GTDB taxonomy): Bacteria > Gemmatimonadota > Gemmatimonadetes > Longimicrobiales > Longimicrobiaceae > Longimicrobium. The sequence goes on along the minus strand of DASQBH010000014.1, from coordinate 863 downwards.
GCGCTCGGCTGGCCGGTGGTGATGAAGGTGCTGTCCCCGCGCATCATCCACAAATCCGACGTGGGCGGTGTCATCGTCGGCGTGGAGGACGAGGCGGAGCTGCGCGCGGCGTTCCATCGCCTGACGACGGAGGTGCCGGCGCGCGCGGGGATCGGCGCGGAGCTGGTGGAGGGCGTGCTGGTGCAGAAGATGGTGCCACGCGGCAAGGAGACCATCATCGGGATGACGCTGGACCCGCAGTTTGGCCCGGTGCTGATGTTCGGGCTGGGTGGGATCTACGTCGAGGCGCTCAAGGACGTGGTCTTTCGCGTGCAGCCGGTGACGGACGTGGACGCGGCCGAGATGGTGCGCGCCATCCGCGGCATCCGGCTGCTGGAGGGCGTGCGCGGCGAGCCCGCCAGCGACCTGGGCGCCGTGGAGGAGACGATCCAGCGCATCTCGCAGCTGGTGGGCGACCACGACGCCATCCGTGAGATGGACGTGAATCCGTGGATGGCCTTTGCCGAAGGCGGCGTGGCGGTGGACGGGCGCATCCGGATCGCGGTATAGATCCAGGCGCTTCGGCTGGCTTCGAGGTCCGCCCCCTCCGGGCCGGCACCACCGGCCCACCTCCCCCAAAACTGCTGGGGGAGGTTGGGGGTGGGGCAAGCTCGGATGAGCTTCGGATAGGGTGGTGCGGGCGGCAGGCGCCCCCCTCCCCGGCCCTCCCCCACAAACTGCGTGGGGGAGGGAGAACGGCAGAAACCCTCCGAGCGCGACCGAAGTTTATACCCTCTCCCGCTTGCGGGAGAGGGTGCGAGCCTGAGCGAGCGGGTGAGGGCTCCTCTCGGGCGCAGTTGGATGCCGTTCGTATCGCATTGATC
>DASQBH010000013.1:0-2871 GCA_035635315.1 Longimicrobium sp. | reverse complement strand
GTGACGCCATTTCCGTGATCCTCCGCCGGCGCCATCCGTAGTCTGGCGGATCGCGCGGCCGCTTCGCATCTTCCCTCCCCCACCTTCCCCGCCATCATCCGCGCACGATCCATGACCCGCATCCTCACCCTTCTCCTTGTCCTCCTCGCCGTCGCGGACGCCGCCGCGCAGCCCGTCGCGGGCGCGTTCGAGGTGCCGGTGGGGGACTGGGAATACCGCTGGCTCACGCGCGCCGACGCCGCCGGCAACGTGCGCCGCGAGCCCGCCACCGGCCACCTGGACCTGCGGCCCAACGGCTGGCACGTCCACGTGCGCCGCGCGGACGGCACCACCATGCAGACCACGGGGCAGTACCGGACGGAAGGGCACATGCTCTACCTGCCGCACACCGACATGGACAACGGCGGGCGGATGGCGATCGACACCTTTGGTGTCCGGCGCATCGGCGACCGGGTCTTCCTGTGGCAGCAGGATGGCGAAGGGACGCTGGAGTACACCCTGGCCGCGCCCGGCGCCCCCGCGGAGCCGGCCGTGGTCCCGGGCCTCATCCCCTCCATCCACGCGTTCGTGCAGTCGGTCACCTTCTTCGAAAGCGACGGCGGGCTCATGCCCCGTGCGCAGCGCCGCCATGCCACGGAGTTCCGGGTGGATTCCACGCGGTACATGAACGTGCAGATCGACCTTTCCCATCCCATCACCCTGGCGGACGGAACGCTCCCCGTGGCGTGCACCTTCGAGCACGTGGAGCTGGGCGCGTCGTACGTGCTGGAGTGGCCCGGCCAGGTGCGGGCCGGAAAGGCCAGCTCGGGCCTCTCCACCGGGATGGGGACGGCGGAGCCGGGGAACTGGCGGCCCGGCACCTACCGCGTCCGCTGCACGGTCGACGGCGTGGCGGCCCCCGAAGCCGGCTTCGTCATGCGATGACGGTGGATGGGGACGCGGCGCCCGTGAGCCGCCTGCGCATCCGCCCCGCGACGGAGGCGGACGTGCCGCTGATCCTCCGCTTCATCCGCGAGCTGGCGGAGTACGAGCGGCTGCTGCACGAGGTGGTGGCGACGGAGGAGCGGCTGCGCGACACGCTGTTCGGCGCGCGGCCGGCGGCGGAGGTGGTGATTGCGGAGGAGGATGGAGAGGCGCTCGGCTTCGCGCTCTTCTTCCACAACTACTCGACGTTCCTGGCGCAGCCCGGCCTGTACCTGGAAGACCTGTACGTGCGCCCCGAGGCGCGCGGGCGCGGCGCGGGACGCGCGCTGCTCGCTCACCTGGCGCGCCTGGCCAGGGAGCGCGGCTGCGGACGGCTGGAGTGGTGGGTGCTGGACTGGAACGAGTCCGCCATCCGCTTCTACCGCTCGCTGGGCGCGCAGCCGATGGACGACTGGACGGTGTTCCGCCTCACCGGCGACGACCTGGCGCGGCTGGCGGAGGAAGCCTGACTGCAGGGAATAGGGAATAGGGAATAGGGAATAGCCTGCGATGGCAGGTGCGAGCCCTTCTGCCTCCTGGTCGTGTACGATCATCCACCCCATCCGGAAGCCGCACATGAAGCGATTCCCCGCCCTGCTGGCCCTCTTCGCCGCTGCCGCCTTCGCCGCGACGGTGCCGGCGGCAGCGCAGGACCTGGCGCTGACGCACGTCAACATCGTCGACGTGGAGCGCGGCGGGGTGCACGCCGACCAGACGGTGCTCATCCGCGGCGGCCGCATCGCCTGGACGGGGCCCGCGGCGCAGGCGCGCATCCCCGCCGGCGCGCGGACGGTGGACGCCACGGGACGCTACGCCATCCCCGGGCTGTGGGACATGCACGTGCACACCTCGCGCGAGGGGCGGGCCGCGCACTTCTGGCCGCAGTTCCTGGCGTACGGCGTAACGGGCGTGCGCGAGATGGGAAGCTACCTGGACTCGCTGCAGTACTGGCGCGCGCGGGCGCGGCAGCCCGGCTCCGGCGCGCCGCGCATCGTCTTTTCCAGCCCCATGCTGGACGGCAACCCGCCCGCGTGGCGGCACGGCTACGGCGTGGCGGACTCGGCGGCCGCGGTCGCGGCGGTGGACACCATGGCCGCGCTGGGGTTCGACTTCCTAAAGGTCTACGTCCGCCTTCCCCGCGACGCCTACTTCGCCATCGCGCGGCGGGCCCGCGAGCGCGGCATTCCGTTCGCCGGGCACGTTCCGGGGTCGGTGACCCCCATCGAGGCCAGCGACGCCGGGCAGCGCAGTATCGAGCACCTGGACGACGACCTGTACCTGCTGTGCGTTCCCGGCGGGCCCGCCCTGCTGCAGTCGTTCCTGGCTGCGCGCGAGCCCGGCGCCCCGGCAGACTCGGTGCAGCCCAGGCTGGACCGGCTGCTGGGCGCCATGCAGGCCGGGCCCAGCGCCGCGGAGTGCGAGCCGCTGCTGCGCCGGCTGGCCGCGAACGGCACCTGGCTCACCCCCACGCTCGCCGTGCAGCGCGGGCTGAGCCCCACCGACGAGCTGGCGGCGGACCCGCGCCTGCGCTTCGTCCCCGCGGGGCTGGCGCAGCGCTGGGAGAGCGGGCGCCGCCGGGGCGAGCAGGCGCAGATCGGCCAGCGGATCAACGCGCAGTCGGCGCGAATGGTGGCGATGGCGCAGGCGGCGGGCGTGGGTATCCTGGCGGGAACGGATGCCAGCGACGAGGCGTACGTGTTCGCCGGCTCCGGGCTGCACGACGAGCTGGCGCTGCTGGTGGAGGCGGGGCTGACCCCGCTGCAGGCGTTGCGGGCGGCCACGCTGGGCCCCGCCCGCTACCTGGGCGCGGCGGACTCGATGGGGACGGTCGCGGCGGGACGGGTGGCGGACCTGGTGCTGCTGGACGCCGACCCGCTGCACGACATCCGCAACACCAGGCGCATCTTC
>DASQBH010000012.1:0-2760 GCA_035635315.1 Longimicrobium sp. | reverse complement strand
GGCCAGGCGGATGTTCTCGGTGCTGGCCAGCACGTTGCGCCCCACCTGCCCGTACGTCTGCGTCTGCGCGTCGATAAAGCCGCTGAGCTGATCGCTCACCTCGCCCACGTTCTCGATGGTGCTGCGGATCTCCAGCGCCGTCTCTGGCGTGAACGCGATCTGGATGCGCGCCGACAGTGTCTCGATGTCGGCCGCGATGCGCGCGGCCACCGCCGTGAGCTCCGAGATGTCGGGGAGCGTGGCGCCAGGCAGGATGTTGCGGCGCGGCACGGTGGTGAAGGTCATGTCCGGGAACTCGGCCTGCGACACGATCTGCGCCTGCCAGTCGCCGAAGAGCGAGGCGCTCCCCAGCAGCACGCCCACGTCGCTCCCCAGCTCCACGTCGGGGCGAATGGACATGGTCACGTACACCCCCCGCCCGCCGGGGGAGAGCTCGATGGCCGCCACCCGCCCCACGTTCACGCCGCGGTAGGTGACCGGGTTGCCCTCGGTAAGCTGGCCCACGGCGGTAAAGCTGGCCTGGACGGTCTTGAACTCGTCGCCCCAGGAGCGGCCGCTGAGCCACATCGCCCCCAGCAGCGCGGTAATGATCCCCAGGATCACCACCAGCCCCACCATCGCCTCGTTCTTGAGTCTCATGCGTCCCTCCGGTGCGGGGCGGGCCCCGCGTGGTGTCCATCAACCTGCCGATCCGTATCCGTCCTGCCCAGCTGCGTGGGGGCATCGGTTCCGCCGGCCGCGGCCGCCTTTGCCTCCGCCTCTTCGATCATCTCCGGCCGCCCCTCCACGAAGCCGCGGACGATGCGGTTCTCCGTGCGCCTGATCTCGTCCGGCGTGCCGACCTCCACCACCCGCCCCTCGAAGAGCATGGCGATGCGGTCGCTGATGGCGTACGCGCTCTTCATGTCGTGGGTGATCACCAGGCTGGTGACCCCCAGGTCTTCCTTCATCCGGATGATGAGCCGGTCGATCACTTCCGTGGTCACCGGGTCCAGACCGCTGGTCGGCTCGTCGTAGAGCAGGTACTTGGGTCGATACGCGATGGCCCGGGCCAGGCCCGCGCGCTTGCGCTGCCCGCCGGAAAGCTCCGACGGCAGCCGCCGCTCGAAGCCTTCCAGCCCCACGCGCCCCAGCGACTCGGCGATGCGGGCCTGGATCTCCTTCTCCGACATCCCGCCCTTCTGCCGCAGCCCCATGGCCACGTTGTCGCCGATGGTCATGGAGTCGAACAGGGCGGCGAACTGAAAGACGTAGCCCATGTCCAGCCGCATCCTGTACAGGTCGTTGCGGCTGAGCTTGGGCACCTCCTTGCCGTCGACCACCACGGACCCGCGGTCCGGCATCAGCAGCCCGGCGATGTGCTTGAGCGTGACGGACTTGCCCGCGCCGGAAAAGCCGACCAGGGAGACCGTCTCGCCCTCCTCCACGTCCAGATCCAGCCCCCGCAGGATCTGCTTGGGCCCGAAGGCCTTGTGGATGCCGGTAAGCTGGATGCTCACTGTTGCAGCAGCGTTGCGGCCCAGAAGGCGTCCAGCACCAGGATGAGCACGCTGGCGATCACCACGGCGCGGGTGGTAGCCACGCCCACGCCCTCGGCGCCGCCCTGCGTGTTGAACCCCTGGTAGCAGCCGACGATGGTGATGACGAACCCGAACGAGCACGACTTGAGCACCGAGTAGGTGATGTCGAACGGGTCGTAGAACAGGCGCAGCCCGCGGATGAACTGCGAGGTGCTCATCTCCAGCATCTGCAGCGCCGTAAACCACCCGCAGATGATGCCGATGACGTTGGCGAAGATCACGATCACCGGCACCATGAGCGTCCCCGCCAGCACGCGGGGGACCACCAGGTACGAGACCGGGTTGTACGCCATGGTCTCCAGCGCGTCGATCTGCTCGGAGACGCGCATGGTGCCCAGCTCCGCCGCGATGTTGGCGCCGATGCGGCCGCTGAGCGCCAGGCCGGTGAGCACGGGGCCCAGCTCCAGGATCATCGTCTTGCCCACCAGCGCGCCCACGAAGTACATGGGGATGGCGCCGGTAAAGGTGTACGACGCCTGCAGCGCCAGCACGATGCCGGTGAACGCGGACAGGAAGAGCGCAATGGGGAGCGAGTTCACCCCCAGCTTGCGCATCTGCATGATCGTAAGGCCGGGCCAGGTGCGCAGGTCGGTAAGCGCGCGCCCGCTCTCGGCCACGAAGCGGCTGAACCGTCCGAAGTCGGACAGCAGCCGCAGCACGGCGGCGCCGACGAGCGTTAAGGGCAGCGTCCAGTTCATGGGGGGAATGTAGGGGCTCGCCGCGGGGTTCGGCCAGAACTCCCGCGGCTGGAGATGCTCGCGCCGTGTGTCCGGCGCCGGGCGCGATGCAAAAAGGCCCGGGCCCGCATGCCGGGCCCGGGCCCGCTCGGGCGTCGGGAGGTCCTGCGATCAGGCGCCGGCCCCCTGCGCGCCGAGCAGCGCCGGCCAGTCGCCGGGCGCAAAACGGATGCCGGTAAAGAAGCGGCCGAACTCGCCGTACAGCGCGCTGGCCTCGTCGTAGCGCATCTCGGTGACGATGCGCTTGAACTCCAGCGGGTCGCGCGCGAACAGCGTGACGCCCCACTCCCAGTCGTCCAGCCCCACGGATCCCGTGATCACCTGAAAGATGCGGCCGGCGAAGGTGCGCCCCGTCATCCCGTGCTCGCGCATCAGCCGGCTGCGCTGGTCCACGGGGAGCGCGTACCAGTTGTTCTGCTCGCCGCGGCGCTTGCTCATGGGGT
>DASQBH010000011.1:0-3156 GCA_035635315.1 Longimicrobium sp. | reverse complement strand
GTCGGCGTTCCGTACAGGCCGTAGGTGTAGCGGTCCCTGCTCCGCCAGTCTTCCGTGACCTCGGCGGTGCTGGGGAACACGATGGTGGAGCCCCGGTGCACCGGCGGCACCAGCGAGCGAAATCCTTCGGGAGGGTGCGCGTCCGAGTGGATCAGCCGGGTGGTCCAGTCCTTCATCCGCGAAAATCCGGTCGATGTGGGGGGCGATGCAGCCGGGCGGCGTGTATTGTATCCGGCTGCGGCGCCCCGCGCAGGACCCGGGCCGGAACCGCGCGCCGGCTCACACGCGTCGCCGGGGGTTGCACGCCGCGAGAGATCCGCTACTCTCTCCGCTGCTGTCCCGCGCTCCGCGGCCCGGCATCCCTCCCTGCTCCTCTCTGGAGAACCCATGACCCACCGTCGCACCGGCGAAGCGTTCGAAGAAGGCGTGCGGCTTACCGTCGTCGGCGAGAAGCTGGGCGCGGGGCAGCCGGCGCCGGCGTTCGAGCTGGATACGCTGCGCCCCGGCGCCGCCTTTCCCGAACCCGTGACCCTGGCGGACGGCGCCGGGCGCATCCGCCTGCTGAACGTCATCAACTCCATCGACACCCCCGTGTGCCACGTGGAGACGTGCCGGTGGCAGCAGCTGCTGGGCGAGCTGCCGGCGGGCGTCGTCCTCTACACCATCAGCATGGACCTGCCGTTCGCCCTGCTGCGCTGGCAGACGGCCGAGGGGATGGACCACGGCTTTCTTTCCTCGCACCGCAGCGAGCGCTTTGGCACGGACTACGGCGTGCTGCTGGAGGAGTGGCGGCTGCTGCAGCGCGCCGTGTTCGTCATCGACGCGGAGGGCCGCATTGCGCACGCGGAGTACGTGGCGGACCAGATGAAGGAGCCGGACTACGACGCCGCGCTGGCCGCCGTCCGCGCCCTGGCCTCCGCATCGCCCGTCCCGGCGTGACCCGCGGCCGCGTGCGGCTACCCGGTATCGTGGAGGCGCCCTGATTCCGCGTGCGCCGCGGATGCCGGATCCGGTGCTCAGGGCCGCGTCCACCCTGGGCACCGTGCTGCTGGCGCCGGTGCTGGTGTACCAGGGGCGGCGGGTGCGCGCCACCACGCCGCGCCTTCCCGAGGCACCCGGGCCGCGGGCGGGCGAGATCGCCGGGACCGGTCCCGCGCTGCACCTGCTGGTGCTGGGCGAGTCTCCGGCGGCCGGGGTGGGGGCGGAGGATCACCACGAGGCGCTGGCGGGGCAGGTGGCGCGCGCGCTGGCGGCGCGGACGGGGCGCCGGGTGCGGTGGCGGGTGCTGGCCCGCAACGGCGCCACCGCCGCCAGCGCGCGCGAGGAGCTGCTGATGCCCGCGGACGCCCTCGCGGCGGACGTGGCGGTGGTGGCGCTGGGGGTGAACGACACGCTGCGGCTGCACTCGCCCGGGCGGTGGACGCGGGACCTGCACCGGCTGATCGGGCTGCTGCGCGAGCGCTGCGGGGCCGTGCCGGTCGTGCTCGCCTCGGTGCCGCCGATGGGCGTGTTTCCGGCGCTGCCGCGGCCGCTTCGGAGCGTGCTGGGGCTGCGCGCCGCCGTGCTGGACCGCGCCGCCGCCCGCCTGGCCGGGGAGATGGACGCCGTGCGCCACGTGCCCGTGCCGCTTCCCCCGGGTGCCGTGGACGCGTTCTTCTGCGCCGACCGCTTTCATCCCTCGCCGTACGGCTATGCCCTGTGGGGCGAGGCGCTGGGCCGCGCGGCCGCCGCGGCGCTCGGGTAGCCGCGCCCCCCTCATCCTGTGGTCCGACGTCCGGACGATGCCCGCGAGGAGACCAGATGAGCGAGATCGCGCTGGCGGAGCAGGTGCTGGAGACGCGGCGCACCCACGCGCCGTCATGAAGTACCTGATCCGGATCCTGATGGCGATGGTTCTGGCGATCGTCCTGTTCGTGGCGGCCGGGCTGGCGCGCAACTACGTGCAGGCGGAGACGCGCGGCACGGTGCCGCTGCAACGCCTGGCGCACCGCGGCAGCGGCCTGGACCGATCCATCGCAAGGGCGCTCACGGACTCGCTGAAGACCCGGCCGTTTCCGCGTGAATGGGACTGGTACGTGCGGCGTGAGCGCTCCGCGAACGGCGATTCCATCCGCTTCCGGATTTACCGCGGACAGGATGCACGCGTGTTGGGGCGGATGTTCACGCCCGATCCCCACATCGCGGGCGGTGCCGTCTACCTGGTCCGGGAACGGCGGTTCGCCAGCATCGGCATCGGCATCCGCTGACCTGGCGCGGCGTGTTGCAGCCGGATCCTTTTTCGTGCGGGAGAAGCGAACGATGACCGACGTCGCGCTGGCGGAGCAGCTGCTGGACACGTGGCGCATCCACGACCGCATCAACCGCTACCTGCTGGCGGCGGTGCCGGCGGAGGCGCTGGCGGCCGTCTCCGCGTCGAAGGGGCGCACGGTGGGCGAGCAGTTTGCGCACGTGCACAACGTGCGGCTGATGTGGCTCAAGCAGGCGGCGCCGGAGCTGCTGGCGGGGCTGGAGAAGATCGAGAAGGACGGCGCGGGGGATGCGGAGGGGCTGCGCGCGGCGCTGGAGGCGTCGGGGCGGGCGATGGAGGAGCTGCTGCGGCGCGGGGTGGAGGAGGGCGGGCGCATCAAGGGCTTCAAGCCGCACGCGGCCGCGTTCCTGGGCTACCTGGTCTCGCACGAGTCCCACCACCGCGGCCAGATCGCCCTCACCCTCAAGCAGGCCGGCCACCCGCTGGAGCGCAAGATCGCCTACGGCATGTGGGAGTGGGGTTCGCGGTGATGCGCTTTATACCGAATCCGCAAAAAGAACACGGATACGAGATAGCGGACGGTGTCATTCTGAGGAAGGCGCACCCGCGATCCTGTCCAGATGCCCCATTGCCGGGTGCGCCGGCCGAAGAATCTTTACGATGGGCGCACGGTCCCGTCGGACGCTGGACTCGCCGCGAGAAGGCCGCCCGTTTCCGATAAAGATTCTTCGGTCGGCGCCCTGGCTTTGGTGCGTGAAAGACGGTTGCGCGCGGCGCCTCCCTGAATAGAAACTCTCCCGCTTCGGCCGTCAGGCCGCCTTACGGATCTCTACGTTGTAACCAAGGTCTACCAGACGCTTCGTAAGCCGCCGCACGGTTCTGTCGCGATTCTCGCGATCGAAGAAGTC
>DASQBH010000010.1:0-3036 GCA_035635315.1 Longimicrobium sp. | reverse complement strand
GGGGGGCCGGCGCACGCCGCGAGCAGCGCCAGGGCCGCCGGGATGATGCTTCGCATCGCTCATTCTCCTGCGTGAAAGGCGCGCCGCCGTTTGACGGCGCATATTGCCGTGGGCGCGCGGCGGGGCGCAAGTGGCGCCCGGCGGCGTCAGCCCGCGCCATTGCGGGCTCCCAGCTGCGCGGCGAGCGCGTCCGGCTCGTTCGCCGGCTCCTTGCACGCCAGCCGCTCGCACACGTACGCCGTCGCCCGACCGCCGCGCGCCGTCCGACCCCGCAGCAGCGGCACCAGTTCCTCCACCGCCCCGTCCTCCTCCGGCCGCCGCAGCGCGGTGACCGCGTTGGGCAGGTACGTCCGCGCGGCCACGCCCAGCAGCGCCTCCGTCTCCGCCTCCCCCGGCGTGCCCACGAAGGCGATCTCCGTGGGCGTCGCGAGGTGGAAGTCCAGCGCGGAAAGGAGGAGGCCGAAGCCGGCGGGGACGCGCGCCGCCAGCTCCGCCGTCCCCTCCAGCGCCCGGGTGGCGATGCGCCGGTAGCGCTCCTCGCCCAGCAGCTCCGCCAGGCGCAGCAGCGCGTGGACGGCGGCGCTGCTGCCGGAGGGCGTCGCGTTGTCCCACAGGTCGCGCGGGCGCACCACCAGCCGCTCCGCGTCGGTCGCCGTGTCGTAGAAGACGCCCTCGTCCTCGTCCCAGAAGCGCTCCAGCGTCCGGTCCATCAGCGCCCGCGCCTCGCGCAGCCAGCGCGCGTCGAAGGTGGCCTCGTAGAGGGAGACCAGGGCGCCGGCCAGGAGGGCGTGGTCGTCCAGAAAGGCGTCGATCTTCGCCCGGCCGTCCTTGTAGGTGCGCTGCAGCCGTCCGTCGATCCGCAGCTTCCCAAGCAGGAACTCCGCGTTGGCGACGGCGATCCGCCGGTACTCGTCGCTCCCCAGCGCGCGCGCCGCCTCGGCGAAGGCGCGGAGCATCATCGCGTTCCACGCCGTCAGGATCTTGTCGTCGCGCCCCGGCCACACGCGCCTGGCGCGCGCCTCGTACAGCGGCGTCCGCGCGCGGGTGACGGCATCCATCAGCCGCTCCGGCGTGACCCCCGCCTCCTGCGCCGCCGCCTCCACCGTGCGCCAGGCGTGCAGGATGTTGCGGTGCTCGAAGTTCCCCTCCGCCGTCACGCCGTAGTACGCGCGGACGATGGCGCCCTCCTCCGCCCCCAGCACCTCGTCGATCTGCTCGGGCGTCCAGATGTAGAAGCGCCCCTCCTCGCCCTCGCTGTCCGCGTCCAGCGCGGAGTAGAAGCCGCCCTCCGGCGACGTCATCTCCCGCGTCACCCACCGCAGCACGTCTTCCGCCACGCCGCGGTACTCGTCCGCGCCCGTCGCCTGCCACGCGTTCAGGTAGAGCGGGACGAGAAGGGCGTTGTCGTACAGCATCTTCTCGAAGTGCGGCACCAGCCAGTGCGCGTCCACGCTGTAGCGAGCGAAGCCGCCGCCTAGGTGGTCGTAGATGCCGCCGGACGCCATCCGCCGCAGCGTGGCCTCCACCCAGCGCAGCGCGTCGGGGTTCCCCGTGCGCTTCCACGTCCGCAGCACGAAGTCGATGGTCATCGGCTGCGGGAACTTGGGCGCCCCCGCCAGCCCGCCCCAGCCGTAGTCGAAGCGGGAGGCGAGCCCCGTGAAGGCCTGGTCCAGGACGGACGGCTCCAGCGCGCCGGGGGGCGGGCGCATGTCGGTGCCCTGGCGCACGGCCTCGGTCAGGTCCGCGGCGCTCTGGTCCACGTCGCTGCGCCGCTCCTTCCACGCGTCCGCCACCCCCGCCAGCACCTGCTGAAAGGACGGCATCCCGTAGCGCGGCTCCGGCGGGTAGTAGGTGCCGCCGTAGAACGGGGCGCCCTCGGGGGTGAGAAAGACGGTCATGGGCCAGCCGCCTCGCCCGGTCATCTGCTGCACGGCGGCCATGTAGATGCTGTCGATGTCGGGCCGCTCCTCGCGGTCCACCTTTACGTTGACGAACAGCTCGTTCATCAGCGCGGCGGTCTGCGGGTCCTCGAACGACTCGTGCTCCATCACGTGGCACCAGTGGCACGCCGAGTAGCCCACGGATAGGAGGATCGGCCGCCCCTCCGTGCGCGCCCGCTCCAGCGCCTCGGGCCCCCAGGGATACCAGTCCACCGGGTTGTCCCTGTGCTGCAGCAGGTACGGGCTGGTCTCGTTCGCCAGGCGGTTGGGCATCAGGGGCTCGGTGGATGTCGTTCGATACGGATCGCGAACCGGTGCCAGGCGGCAAGGGGCGTACCGGGGAGAGGCGGGGCTCGTCGATATGCGTCGAGCTGCGTCCGCGGGGTGCCCCTCCCCCGGCCCCTCCCCGTTCGTTCCTCACGGAGAGGGGAGAACGACAGTGGATCGTCGACGGACATCGAACTGGCGTCCGCCGGGGTCCCCCACCCCCCGGCCCCCTCCCCCGGCAAACTGCGCCGGGAGAGGGGGAGAATTCGATCGCGTTCCCGAAGGTGCGTCGCACCTCCCTCCCCCGCGCAGTTTGCGGGGGAGGGCCGGGGAGGGGGGCGCTCACCATCCCGCACCAAACTGTCCGTAGCGCCAACCTCCCCCAGGGGTTTTTGGGGGAGGTGCGAGCCTGAGCGAGCGGAGGGGGCGCACTCCGCACCCTCCGAAGCACCCCTGCGCATGGTCCCAAACCTGCACCCGGGAACACCAGGAAGCCCGCCGGCCTATACTCACGGCCGTTCAGCGGGCGTCGTTTTGTTTGGAACCACGACTGGCCAGGAAAAAGAGCAGATGAAGCACATCCGGATCGCAGCCGCGCTGGCGCTCACGGCCGCGCTTTCGGCGGGGGCCGCGCAGGCGCAGGTCTACTCGCCGCCCTTCATGTCGCCCACGCCGACCAACGACTTCGGTGTGTACGTGAGCGACATCGGCGACGTGGCCATCGAAGGCATCTGGCGCCGCCTGTCGCGCGGCGGCGACATTGGCCTGCGCGCGGGCTACGCGGATACCAACGAGGGCGCGCTCATGCTGGGGATCGAGCTGCGCAACC
>DASQBH010000009.1:0-6310 GCA_035635315.1 Longimicrobium sp. | reverse complement strand
GGCCGCGCGCGACACGCTGGGCTCGGCCTCCGTCGTCATCGTCGTCGCGGGGATGGAGGGGGCGCTGCCGTCCGTCGTCGGCGGGCTGGTGGCCGTCCCCGTGATCGCGGTGCCGACCAGCGTGGGCTACGGCGCGGCGTTCGGCGGGCTCTCGGCGCTGCTGGGGATGCTGAACTCCTGCGCGTCGGGCGTGACGGTGGTGAACATCGACAACGGGTTCGGCGCCGCGGCCGCCGCGTCGCGCATCAACCTCCTTCCGCCTTCCTGACGATTCCACCTCGCGACCGCGCACCCGCCCTGCCGCTCGCCGCGTCGGCGCTGGCCTACCTGGCCGCGCTGATCGCCGCGCCCCGGCTGCCGTGGTGGGGCGCGGCGCTGTCCGTCGTCATCCTCCTCGCCATCGCCGTCTGGACCTTTCGCGTGCGCGGCAAGGACTCCGCGGCGGCGGCGGCGCTCTGGCCCCCGCTGCACGTGCTGCTGATCGCCACCGGCTCGCTCGCCTCGCCGCTCGTTCCCCTGGCGGCGGGATGGGCGGGCCTTTTCGCGCGCCGGGCGCCGGCGAAGTCCATCGCCCCCGCCGTGGCCGCCGTGGCCGTGCTGGGGCTCGTCGCGGACGCGACCGACGGGGCGCTGCCGGGGTGGACGATGGTTCTGCGGTGGGTGCTGCTGATGGCGATCGCGGGAGGGCTGGCGTCGCTGGTGGCGGGTGGGGGATCGTTCCGGCCGCGGACAAAGGCGGCGCCGGTGGAGCCGGCGGATCCGCGGCCCCGGCGCTCGGGAGAAGCCACGGACGCGGAGGCGGTGGAGACGGCGCTGGCGACGGTGATGCGGGCGACGGACGCGCACGAGGCGGCGCTCTGGCGCGCGGAGGGGGAAGGGGAGGAGCGGACGGCGGCGCTGCTGTCGCGGGTGGCGGCGCCGGACGTGGACGCGCCGGAGTCGCCCGTCCCCCTTGCCGGGCACCCGTTCGCCTGGGCGGTGGACGAGCGGCTGCCGCAGCGCATCGAGCGCGGCAAGAAGCAGCTGCCCTCCGCCTGGGCGGCGGAGATGCTGCTGGTTCCCGTGGAGATCGATGCGCGCGTGCTGGTCCTCGCGCTGGCGTATCCGGGGATGGTGCCGCCGGGCGCGGAGACGGCGGCGGCGCGCGCGGGGCATCACCTGGCCACGCTGCTGGGGCTGCTGAAGGCGCGGCAGGCGGTGCGCCGCGCGGAGGCGGGGATGCGCGCGGTGGCGGATGCGGTGCGCACGCTCCCCGGCGAGCTGGAGCTGGACAAGTTCGCCGCGCAGCTGGCGGCGGCGGTGCGCCAGGGAACGGGCGCGGCGGGGGCCGGGGTGGCGCTGGTGACGGACGAGTCCGGACGCGGCAAGGTGCTGCACGTCTCCGGCGACTCGATCCCAATGGACGCGGAGGGGTTCGGCGAGGGGGAGTCGCGGCTGGCGCTGGCCGTAAAGCACGGCGTGGAGCTGCACCACGCCGACCTGCGCAAGGAGGGCGACCGCCTGCCGCTGCTGACGGCGGCGGAGCGGTGGGAGTCGCCGCCGCGCTCCGCCGCCGTGCTGCCGCTGATGCTGGACGGGAAGGCGATGGGCGCGGTGGCGGTCTGGCATCCGGAGCCGGGGCGGCTGGGGGAGCGGGAGATGGAGATCGCGCGGATGCTGTGCTCCGTGGCGCCGCTGCCGATGCGCAGCGCGCGGCGCTTCGAGGCGCTGGACCAGCGCGCATCCACCGATCCGCTCACCGGGCTGGCCAACCGCAGCACCTTCGAGGCGCGGCTGGCATCGCTTTCCGGCTACTTCGACCGGTACGCGCGGCCGTTCAGCGTGATTGCGCTGGACGTGGACTTCTTCAAGAAGTTCAACGACACCTGGGGGCACGAGGCGGGCGACCGGGTGCTGCAGCACGTGGCGGAGCTGCTGCAGTCCACCGTGCGCGACGTGGACCTGCCCGCGCGGCTGGGCGGCGAGGAGTTCGTCGTCCTCCTCCCGGAGACGACCGTGGCCCAGGCGGCGGAGGCGGCGGAGCGCATCCGCCGCAACCTGGAGACGCGCACGGTGGACTACAACGGGCAGCGGCTCTCCGTCACCGCGTCGCTGGGCGTAAGCGCCTGCCCGGACTGCACCGAGACGCCCGGGGAGGTGCTGGGGCAGGCCGACGCGGCCCTGTACCGCGCCAAGGACGGCGGCCGCAACCGCGTCTCCGTGGCGCCGCGCCTGGAGAAGCCCGTCAGCATCGAGCCGTAGCGGATGATCGGCCGGGAGGACGTAAAGGCGCTGGTGGCCCGTGAGCTGGAGATCATCTCCGATCCCGAGCGGCGGCGGGCGCTGGAGGCGCTGCTGACGGAGCCGGAGCCGCGCGAGCGCGAGTGGTCGTGGGGGCGTCCGCCGCGGAGGGTGGCGTACTGGCGCGTGGGGGTGTCGCCGAAGGAGGACATGGAGCTGGCCTTCTGCCCCGAGGGTCCCGGACCAGAGTTCCCGTGGTGCTTTCTGTTGACGGACGAGGACGACTTCGGCATCGACGCGCAGTGGAACTGGTACCTGGAGGAGGCGTTCGTGCGCTCCGGGCTCTGGAAAGGACCCACCCGCGGGATGGACGAGGCGTACCACCTGCCGCCCGAAAAGCGGTTCGGGACCTCCACGGACGAGAACGGCCCCGGGGCTGGATAGCCCCGGGGCCGTCGCGCAGCTCCCGCGATCCGCTCAGAACGAGATGTTCAGGCCCACGCCGGCGGTGACGTACGAGACGTCGAGCTCCGTGTCGCCCAGCAGGCCGTTCAGCTCCGCGGTGTAGCGGCGGTAGCCGATGCCGGGGGTGAGGCGCACGTTCTGCGCGACGCCGATCGCCACGCCGCCGCCCACCTCGAAGCCCACCTCCTCGTCGATCCCCGCTTCCACGCCGCCCAGCTCCAGCGTGTGGAATACGGCGCCCGCCCCGATCCACGGCGCCACGCGCGCGCCGCCGCCGGGGATGGCGGCGGTCAGGCCCACCGAGAAGCCGCTGTCCTCCGCATCCGGCTCGTCGTCGCTGGTAAGGCCCACGCCGAAGCGGGTGTTGCTGTAGGTGCCGTACACCGCCAGTCCCGGCCGGACCCCCAGCGACAGCCCGCCGCTGAGGGACGTGCCCTCGTCCACCACGTCGTCAAAGTCGCCCGTGGGGACGGCGTAGTCCAGGCGGCCCTCGATGGAGAGCGGGATCCCCATCTGCGCGTGCGCATCCGCCGCCGAAGCCGCCACCGCCGCCAGAACCGCCGCAAACACTGCTTTCTTCATCGCTCTGCTCCTAGAAAACGAAAGGCCGGCCACCGACTGCCGGTGGCCGTGCATGGCCCTTCCCAAAGCAAGCTGTGTGCCTAAGATGTTTACTAACAAGCATTTGCGGATTCAGAGAGGCATGGTGGGTGGATCGACGGCGGGGCGGGGCACGCGCGTTGCGATGGGGAGGGGCAGAGGGGAGCGTGGCAGGACCGGAGATCGTAAGTCGTTGCAGGACAAGAGGATTGACAGGAAGGGGCGACGCTGGTAGATTAGGAGCGTCGGTTGAAAACACGGGTTTGGGGCTGTCAAGGTTTCGACGTGTACGGTGAAGCCGTGGCTGCGTGCCGAGGTCCTCGGATACCTCGTAAAACCTCCGGGAAACTAGTAACCGCGAACGATAACTTCGCCCTGGCTGCGTAAGTAGAGACCCTAGCGGTTTCCTTACCTCCCGTCTTCCGGTCAGCCCCGCCTGAGGCGGGCCGGCAGGCGTCATCAAATTCTGGCTGGCCTGCGTTTGGCGCCGTGACGGCGCAGGCGAGATTTCCACGGCTGGTTCGCGATGGGCTTCCCACTGGCCGATGAGCGAGCGAGGAGAAAAGAACAGGGGGATACGCACGTAGACGTCGCGAGGGATCTGTAGGCGGACGCGGGTTCGATTCCCGCCAGCTCCACTTGCCAGAAAGGCCGGGCTCAGCATCCACTGCTGAGCCCGGCCTTTTTGCGTCCGTGATGCCGAATCCTGAAAAAGAATTGGCATACGGAGCAACGGAGCAACGGAGAGAACACGATCTCCGTTCCTCCGTTGCTCCGTATGAAACTCAATCTTTTTGCGGGTCTGGTATAATGCCCTGGGAGGGCATTTGTTTCCTGTCGTGGCGGAAAATGGAACGCAGATTGCAACGGCGGCCCGGCTCCAAGTTGTTGCCATGCAATCACTTCGGCAGGAGGTAGGAAGTTGCGCAAGGCGAGGAGCTGGCTGTTCGGGATCGGGATGGCGGCGGCGCTGGGGTTCGGGGGCGCGCAGGCGGTGGCGGCGCCCGCGCCCGCGGCGGGAGACGAGGCGCGGGCGTGCAATCCCACGGGCTGCAACAGCTGGTGCCAGGCGCAGGGCGGCATCAGCGGGCGCTGCACGGATGCGGGAATGTGCGCCTGCTTCTGGTGAGCAGCGCGCTGGCCACACCGGATTGACGATGGCGAAACCGTAGACCAGGAGAGATCGATGCGGACGATGAACGCGATGCGGCGCTGGATCTTCAGCGCGGGGACGGTGGCGGCGCTGGGGTTCGGCGGCGCGCAGGCGATGGCGGCGCCGGCTCCCGCGGCCGACGCGGCGAGGGTGTGCAACTCGCAGGCGTGCAACCGGATCTGCCAGGCCATCCCCGGCAGCATCGGCGGGTTCTGCACGTCCAGCGGCAGCTGCCAGTGCTACATCTGACGCCGTCGCCGGGATGACGAAGTCCCGCGCCGGGGAGCGGTTCCCCGGCGCGGAAGCGCTCATCCGCAACGAAGGGGAGGGTCCGATGAAGATGATGGCGGTGCGGCGCTGCGTCTTTGGCGCCGGGGCGGCGGCGGTGCTGGGCTTCGGGGGCACACAGGCGCTCGCGGCGCCCGCGCCGGTTTCCGCCGGCCAGGGGGTGTGCAACGAGCGGCTGTGCGACCGGCTCTGCCAGAGCGTCGGCAGCATCGGCGGCGTCTGCAACGAAGATGGATTCTGCGTCTGCTTCCTGTGACGGCGTGAACGCACGAGGCCGCTGCGGGGAATCGGCCTCGCTCATCCGCAACCAGGGGAGAATCCCATGAAGATGACGACGGTGCGGCGCTGGATGTTCGGCGCCGGGACGGCGGTGGCACTCGGCTTCGGGGGCACGCAGGCGCTCGCGGCGCCCGCCCCGGCCGCGCAGGCGGAGCGGGTGTGCAACGAACAGGTGTGCGACCGGATCTGCGACCTTACCAACCGCGGGCTGGGGGGATTCTGCAGCAGCACGGGCATCTGCGTGTGCTGGCGCTGATGCCGGCGTGACGCGCGAGGCCGCGCCGGGAGTTCATCCCGGCGCGGCCTCTTCATCCCCCGTCCGCTACCAGATCAGCGCGGCAGCAGCACGCGGTTGACCACGTGGATCACGCCGTTGGACTGCAGGACGTCGTAGGTGGTGACGGATGCCACGCCGCCGCTCTCGTCGCGGATCACCACGTTGCCCGGGCCGTTCATCACGGCGGTCAGGGTGCCGCCGCTCACCGTCCGCAGGGTGGCGCTGCCGTGACCCTGGCGAATGCGCTGCATCAGCTCCGCCGCCGTTACGCGGCCGGCGACCACGTGGTAGGTGAGGACCTTCGTGAGGGTGGCCTTGTTCTCCGGGCGCAGCAGCGTCTGCACCGTGCCCTGCGGCAGGTTCTCGAACGCGTCGTTCACCGGTGCAAAGACGGTAAAGGGTCCGTCTCCCTTGAGCGTCTCCACCAGACCCGCCGCCTGTACCGCCGCCACCAGCGTGGTATGCTCCGCCGAGTTGGCGGCGTTCTCCACGATGTCGCGCGTGGGGAGCATGGCCTGCCCGCCCACCACCACCGACGCGTGCCGCGCGCTGTTCCCCTGCGCCGACGCCGTTCCCGCGCACACCACCACCGCCAGCATCGCCGCCGCCATCATCCTGTTCATGCGATCCCATCCCTGTGAGAGTTTGCGTACAAGCTACGTCCAAGGTTACGCAGGGAGGTTCGCGAGTGGATCGTCGCGCAGGATTAGGGGATGATGAAGGCGGAAATCCACCCCAAAAGCGCAGCAGGGATCACCATCATCATGCCGAATCCGGAAAACACTGTCCCTCTGAGCCTGAGAGTGTGTTTAAGAATCTGGTCTTTCAGATAACCGAGGATTGATTTCCTGAGGGAGCGCGCCTCCGGAACTTGAAGGTACTCCACCGCTTGCGCGCGACCGAAGGATCTCGCCTCGGTGATCGCGGGGCTGGCCACGCGGCATTGATCCAGCCCCCAGGTGCTGCCGGCGAGATCCTTCGGTCGGCGCCAAACTGCTTGCGCAGCAGCGGGTTGGGAGCGGCGCCTC
>DASQBH010000008.1:0-4639 GCA_035635315.1 Longimicrobium sp. | reverse complement strand
GTTCGTGACCCGGCGGGGCTACGACCAGCTGCAGACCCTGTTCGCGTTCGGCGGCGAGGTGGCCATCCACATGGGGTACCGCGACACCAGCAGCCTGCAGCTGCTGCACCGCGGGATGATCACCGGGGTGCAGACCAGCTTTCCCGCGGCGGGGCTGCCGCAGATCACCGTGAGCGGCTACGACCTGTCGTACTGCATGCGCCACAGCCGCCGCTCGCGGGTGTGGGACCGGCAGAAGGACAGCCAGATCGCCGCGCAGATCGCCGGCAGCTACAACCTGACGCCCGACGTGCAGGACTCGCAGGTGGAGCACGCGCGCACCGAGCAGAACCAGCAGACGGACCAGGAGTTCCTGGCCATGCTGGCGGAGCGCAACGGCTACGAGGTCTTTACCCGCGACCGCACCCTGTACTTCAGGCAGCCGGCCAGCGACCAGGCCGCCGTGGTGACGCTGGAGTGGGGCAAGGGGCTGGTGAGCTTTTCCCCCGAGCTCAACATCGCCGAGCAGATCACCGAGGTGGAGGTGCGCGGCTGGAACGTGGCCACCAAGGAGGAGATCGTGGGCCGCGCGCGGGTGGGCGACGAGTTGGGGCGCGACGGGGGGCAGCGCAGCGGGGGCGAGCACCTGCGCTCCGCCTGCCGGCAGGAGCAGCCGCTCAAGATCCGCTTTCCCGTGCGCTCGCAGCAGGAGGCCGACCAGAAGGCGCGCTCCATCCTCAAGGCGCGCTCGGAGCAGTTCATCAAGGGGAACGGCGAGTCCATCGGGCTTCCCGAGATCCTGCCCAACACCAACATCGAGCTGCGGGGGCTGGGGCGGCTGTTCAGCAAGACGTACTTCGTGGAGCAGGCCACCCACACCGTCAGCACCTCCGGCTACAAGACCACCTTCCGGGTGAAGGAAACCACCATATGAGCGTCGCGGAGCTGCTGGGGACGGGCCGGCAGGACGAGCGTGGCGAGGTGCGCGGCGTGGCCATCGGCGTGGTGGTCAACAACCAGGACGCCGACGGGATGGCGCGGGTCAAGGTGCGCTACCCCTGGCGCGAGAACCAGGAAAGCTACTGGGCCCGCATCGCCGTGCCGATGGCCGGGGCCGACCGCGGCACCTACTTCCTTCCCGAGGTGGGCGACGAGGTGCTGCTGGCCTTCGACCAGGACGACATCCGCCACCCCTACGTGATCGGCGCCCTGTGGAACGGCCAGGACGCCCCCCCGCGAACCAACGACGACGGGCAGAACAACCTGCGGGTGATCCGCTCGCGCAGCGGCCACGAGGTGCGCCTGGACGACACCCAGGGGGCGGAGAAGATCGAGCTGCAGACGCAGGGCGGGCACCTGATCCGCCTGGACGACTCGCCGGGCGGGGAAAAGATCGAGGTGCAGGACGCGCGCGGCGCCAACAAGCTGGTGATCGACTCCACCCAGGGAAGCATGACGCTGGAGAGCACCACCACGCTCAAGATCAAGTCGGCGCAGGTGGAGATCGAGGCCAGCGCCATGATGACGGTCAAGGCCGGCGGCACCCTGACCATCCAGGGCGCCCTGGTGCGCATCAACTAGAGGGGAGGGACGCATGGGTCAGCCCGCGGCACGGCTGGCGGACAGCACCGCCCACGGCAAGCCCCTTTCACCCGGCCCCGGCAGCACCAACGTGCTCATCGGGGGCAAGCCGGCGTGGCGGGCGGGGAGCGACTTTCACGTGTGCCCCCTCTTCGACGGCCCCAAGCCGCACGTCGGGGGCGTGGTGGCGATGGGGAGCACCACGGTGCTCATCAACGGGCTGCCGGCGGCCCGCGTGGGCGACCAGGTGGTGGAGGCGGGCCCGCCGGACCCCATCGTCTCCGGCGACTTCACCGTGCTCATCGGGTAGCGGCCATGGACGCCAGCTTCCTGGGCCGGGGATGGGCCTTTCCGGTGCGCGTGGACCCCCGCACGGGGCGCATCGCCACGGTGGCGGAGGACGACGACATCCGCCAGGCCATCTGGATCATCCTCTCCACGGCAAAGGGGGAGCGGGTGATGCGCCCCGACTTCGGGTGCGGGATCCACGACCTGGTCTTCGACTCGGTGAGCACGGTGACGGCGGGGCTGCTGGAGAACCACGTGCGCGAGGCGCTGATCCGCTACGAGGCGCGCATCGAGGTGGTGCGGCTGGACGTGCGCACGGCCGAGGCGGACCGGGGGCGGCTGCTGCTGGAGCTGCACTACCGGGTGCGCCGCACGAACCACGAGTTCAACCTGGTCTACCCCTTCTTCCTTTCCGAGGGCACCTGATGCCGGACCCCGTGGAGCCCCCCAGGATCGACGGCAGAAAGGCCAGCGACCTCCGGCGCCAGCTGCTGCGCACGGTGCCGCACTACACCCCCGAGTGGCCCGCCGCGGCGCCCGACGACCCCGGCATGGCCGTGGTGGACGCCTTCGCGCTCCTGGCGGAGGGGGTGATCCAGCAGCTGAACCGGGTGCCGGAAAAGAGCTTCATCGAGTTCCTGAACCTGCTGGGGGTGCAGCTGGCGCCCGCCCGCCCGGCGATCGTCCCCGTGCAGTTCCGGCTGAGCACGGGGCTGGCGGCCCCGGTGCTGGTGCGCGCCCGCACCCGCTGCGCGGCGCCGGCCCGCCCGCCGCGGACGGAGGACCTTCCCTTCGAGACGGCGGAGGACCTGTGGGCGGTGCCGGCGGCGCTGCAGGCGCTGGTCTCGGTGGACCCCGTGGCCGACGCCATCTACACGCCGCCGCCGGGGTTCCTGGCGCTGCGCGAGGCGGCGCGGCCGCTGCCGGAGTACGCCACCGTCTCCTTTACCGCCGCGGGCTCCGGCACCCTGCAGCTGGACCGGGTGGACGGGCTGGAGCCCGGCCACCTGCTGCGGGTGGCCCTTCCGGGCGGCGCCGGGGCCCGCGTGGACTCCATGGACTGCACCGTCTTCGGCCCCGGCGACGCGTCGCGGGCGGCGCACCTGCACCTGGAGGTGTCGGGCAAGCCCGACGGGCGCATCGTCCCCGTGCGCGGGCGGATGGACGCGGACCTGCCGGCGGGGACGCGGGTGCAGAAGGTGACGGAGTTCGCCCTCTTCGACTCGCTGAACCTGCAGGAGCACGTCCTTTACCTGGGGCACGCGGAGCTGCTGAACGTAAAGAGCGCGGCCACCTTCCTGGTGAGCATCGACCCGCTGGAGGCGGGCGCCGTCCTTCCCGGCTTCCCCGTGGCGTGGGAGTGGGCGGCCAAGGGCGAGGCGGGGGTGGAGTGGCGGGCCTTCGACGAGCGCGCCGACACCAGCGCCGGCTTTGGCCGCGCAGGGGTGGTGGAGCTGGCCAAGCCCGAGGGCGAGATCATCGAGGCCATGGTGGCGGGGCGCACCAGCCGGTGGATCCGCGCGCGGGTGGTGGGCCCCATCCCCGCCGTCCCCCGCCCGCGGGTGCCGCGGCTGGAGCGGGTGCGGCTGCGCGTGTCGTCGCCCGAGACGGCGGAGATCCCGCCGGACCAGACCTTTCACAACGACACGCCGCTGCAGCTTCCCGACATCTACCCGTTCGGCCCGGAGCCGCGGCAGTTCGACCGCTTCTACATCGCCAGCCAGGAGGTGTTCTCCAAGCCCAACGCCAGCGTCACCCTGCGCTTCAAGCTGGCGCGGCGGGCGCTGGGCGCCCCGGCGGCCACCTACGCCGCCGACAAGCTGCAGGTGTTCGCGCGCGACCCGTTCGGGCTCCTGGCCCAGCTCACCGCCGGCACCGGCACCCCGCCCAACCCCACGTGGGTCCCGCACGAGGCCATCTCGCGCGACGTGTCGCTGGCCCCCGACGCCCGCCCGGCCGTGGCGCCCCCCGGCTCTCCCAGCCCCATGGTCTTCGTGCGCGGGGACGACGGCAGCCTGTACGTGCGCTTTCCCATCTCTCCCGACGCCACCCGCTGGCAGTGGCGGCCGCTGTGGACCCCCGGGGTCAAGCTGGTCTACGACCCGGCCGTGGTGCGCCTGGGCCAGGAGGAGCTGCGGGTGTTCGCCGTGGGCGAGGACCGCAGGCTGCACTCGGTCGCGGTGCACGCCGTCTACGGGTACTTCATGGGATGGCGGACCCACGGAAGGCCGGGGGAAGTCGGCCAGAGCCCGGGGGAAGACCTGGCCTCGTCCCCCGCGGTCATCGCGGACGGCCAGGCGTTCTACGTGTACGTGGCCAACCGCGCCGGCGTCCTCTACGAGTTCGCGGCCGCCGCGACGAGCCCCTGGACGAAGGTGGATCCCGAGAGCGTGGTGGGGGTGGACGAGCGGGCGGCGGCGCCGCAGGGGCGGGCCGTCCTGCCTTCCCGGCTCGGCGTCCTTGCGCAGGGGCACCGGGGGCAGAGCGGGCTGGCCCGCATCCTCGCCCTGGTGAGCTCCGGGGGGGAGCTGGTGGAATTGACGCGCGGCCCCGCCGATCCGCGGTGGACGGCGCGGAACTTCGGCAGGCCCCAGGGGGCGATCCTGGCCTCGTCCCCCACCGGCGCCTACCTGCGCCCCGGCGGGGACCCGGCCGGTGCCCACCTCTTTGTCCGCGACCGCACGGGCGTGCTGTGGGAGCGCACCCTGGGCAGCTGGCGCAACGCCGGCCGGCCGGTGGGGCGCGAGCTGGGGGCAGACCCCGCGGCGCTGCTGGTGCAACCCGAGGAGGG
>DASQBH010000007.1:0-2378 GCA_035635315.1 Longimicrobium sp. | reverse complement strand
AGCGGTCGCGCGCCTCCACCGCGTTGGCGATGGTCAGCAGCCCGTCCAGGAACAGCTGGTCGATCTGGGCGGCCTGCTCGTGCACGCGCTGCTCCAGGTAGCGCTGGTACCAGCGGTTCTCGCGCACCAGCCGCCGGTGCTCCAGCGCGCGGGCGCACGCCAGCATCACCTCGTCCACGTTGAACGGCTTGACCAGGTAGTCGTCCGCCTGCAGCCGCAGCGCCTCCACGGCGTTCTCCACCGTCCCCGCGCCGGTGAGGATGATGAACGCCACGGTGTCGTCCATCGCCCGCACCCGGCGCAGCAGCTCCAGCCCGCCGATCCCCGGCATCTGCAGGTCGCTCAGGATGAGGTCGGCGCCCACGGAGCCGAACAGCCGCAGCGCCTCCTCCCCCGAGTCCGCCTCGCTGACGGCGTAGCGCTCCGAGGGGAGGATGGTGCGCAGGACGGCGCGGATGGCCGCGTCGTCGTCGGCCACCAGCACGCGCAGGGGGTGCGTCACGGCGCCACCATGCCCGGCTCGGCGGTGAACCCCTGCGCCTCGACCACCACGTCGTGGGCAATGCGCAGCCCCGCGCGCCCGCGCACGGAAAGCTCCGAGGCCGCCACCGTGGCCACCGTGCCGCCGTTCACCAGGAACGTCACCGAATCCGCCCCCACACGTACCTCCAGGTCGTTGTTGCGCCCCTGTCCATCCGCGTCGCGCGCGATGTCGGGGTGCCGCGTCCAGTCACGGACGACCGGGGTCTGCGCGCCGTCACGGCGCTTGATGAGGTAGCTGCCGTCGCCGCGCACCAGAAAGTAGCTGTAGCGCTGCTCCGCCTCGGCGCCGTCCAGCTGCGTGCCGCCAAAGATGAGGCCGTACCCTTCGTGCAGCCGCCCCGCGCGCTTGCGCAGGCTGGCGCGCACGCTGTACGGCGGCGCCAGCTCGGCCGCGCCCGCGGGCCAGAGCACGGAGTGCGGCCCGGTCTCGATGACCGTCACCTCGCCCTGGGTGATGGTGAGGCCGGACGTGGGATTGGTGCTCCACGCGGGCGCCGCCGCGGCGGGCGCGGGCGGCCGGGCCGCGGGCTGCGCGAGGGCGGCGGAGTCGGCGGTCTTTGCCTCGGCCGCGCCGGAATCGCCGGCACACGCGGCCATCAGCAGCAGGGCGAGGGGAAGAACAGGGTGCTTCATGGGGCTCATGGCTCGAGCGACTTCTGGAGCGCGTCCAGGGGCAGGTCGCGGATGGGAATTTCCAGCGGGACCACGATCTCTGCCTCCGTACGGGTGCGCAGGCGAAAGGTGTCGCGCAGGTGCACGGGCATGTTGGTGCGGATGGGGATGTTGGCCCGCACCGGCACCCGCACGTTGCGGTTTCCGAACGGCGTGTTGACCGGCAGGTCGAAGTTGGTGTTGATGGGGAGCGTGGTGTTCACCCGCACCGTGTAGCGCTGGTCGATGGGGATGTCGAAGTGCACCGGCGTTCCCGCGGGGATGCGCACCGTGTACTTGAGGGTGGCGTCCTGCGTCTTGAGCCGCTCCACCGCGCGCCCCAGCGCGGGCGCCAGCAGCCGCTCGGGGTTGCGCAGCGTCCACAGCAGCACCCCGTTGAGCGCCAGCGACAGCAGCGCGACCGCGAGTGCCGCGGGCGCCAGCCAGCGTGCGCGTGGGTTGGGTGCGGATGGGTTCACGTTGCGATTGATTGGCTGCACGGTGCGACGGTCGCGAAACATAAAGCCAGCCGCCCCGGGTCGGAAAGGAGCGGGCGCGTGAGGAAGTGATTACCGGTCCCGATGTCGACCGAATACCGGCTCCTGAAAGGATTGGAGGTACAGAGGAACAGACAAAAGCCAGAGGAACGGAGGAAAAGATTCGTCTCTGTTCCTCTGGCTTTTGTCTGTTCCTCTGTACCCCCAATGCCGTTCCGGACGCTGCCGTACTGGAAACCAAGGGAAAAGGGACGCGAGCACCGGCCCGCGTCCCTCCTCATCCCTCCGAAATCCGGAGACGGCGGCTTACGCCATCATCTTGCGCACTTCCTCGGTCATGCGCGGCAGGATCTGGTGCAGGTCGCCCACGATCCCGTAGTCGGCGACCTTGAAGATCGGCGCCTCGGGGTCCTTGTTGATGGCGACGATGTAGCGCGAGGTGCGCATCCCGGCCAGGTGCTGGATGGCGCCGGAGATGCCGACCGCGATGTACAGCGTGGGCGCCACCGTCTTGCCCGTCTGCCCCACCTGCTCGCTGTGCGGACGCCAGCCGGCGTCCACCACCGCGCGCGAAGCGCCCACGGCGCACTTGCCGCCGAACGCGTCGGCCAGGTCCTCGAGCAGCTTGAAGTTCTCGGGCGAGCCCAACCCGCGCCCGCCGGAGACGATGATGGGCGCCTCGCCCAC
>DASQBH010000006.1:0-2139 GCA_035635315.1 Longimicrobium sp. | reverse complement strand
GCCGCGGCGACGGCGGACTCGGCGCAGGCGGATACGTCGGCGATGGCGGTGGCGCGGCAGGCGCTGGGGCCGGACGTGCGGATGGCGATCCCGTTCCGCATCCCGCACCGCAACGCGCGCTTCGTCGCCGCGGCCATGCCGATCATGGAGTGGGTGCCGGACGCGGCGCGCGCCGGCCGAAACGCGGCGCCCGGCGGACACGAGATGGTGATCGTGGAGGCGGCGCCGGAGTCGTACGCCGTCCACAAGCCCGGCCTGTATGCGTCGCGCGAGCCGTTTCTGCCGCGCGTCGACGACACCACCACCGTCGTGCCCGCAGACTCCGCCACCCTGTCGCGGAGCATGGGCGTGGAAGACGCGGACGGCGACGGCACGCCCGAGGTGTGGGCCGCGCAGTTCACCCGCGGCGCGAACGTGTACCACTGGGAGGTGCGGGCGTACGACCGCAACGGCAGGGCCCTCTACACCCTCTCCGGCTCCAGCCGCCCCGGGACCGACTACTGCATCGCGCCCGACTCGTACGAGCTCTCCGGGAACGTCGCGGAGAACCCGGCGGTGCGGACGTGGCTGATCCGCAAGCTCCAGCAGCTGGACCGGCTGTACGTCGTGGAAGCCAGCGGAGGAACGGCCACCTGCCCCGAAGGCGCGCCGGCGGAGGCCGCCCGTTGACCCTCAGCCCGCTGGACCTGGTCATCGTCCTGGCGTACGTGGCGTTCGTCGCGGCGCTGGGGGGCGTGCTGGGGCGCAGGCAGAAGGACGCCAGCGACTACTTTCTCGCCGACCACGCCATCCCCTGGTGGGCCGCGTGCTTCTCCGTCGTGGCCACGGAGACCAGCGCCCTCACCGTCATCAGCGTCCCCGCCACCGCCTACACCGGCGACCTGTGGATGCTGCAGCTGGCGGCCGGCTACCTCATCGGCCGCATCGCCATCTCCGTCTTTCTGCTCCCCCGCTATTTTCGCGGCGAGATCGCCACGGCGTACGTGCTGCTGGAGCGCCGCTTCGGCAACGGCACGCGGCGGCTGGCCTCGCTGGTGTTCCTGGTGACGCGGGTGCTGGCGGACGGTGTGCGCATCTTCGCCACCGCCATTCCCCTGGCGGTCATCGCGCGCATCCCCGTCTGGCAGAGCATCGTGGCCATCGGCGTGTTCACCCTGCTGTACAGCTACTACGGCGGCCTTCGCGCCGTGGTGTGGGTGGACGTGGCGCAGATGTTCATCTACATCGTGGGCGGCATCGCGGTGCTCTGGGTGCTCATCGGCCTGGTCCCGGGCGGGTGGGCGGGGATCACCAGCGCGGCGGGGGAAGCGGACAAGCTGCGGATCATCCACCTGGACGGCGGATTCGGAAAGGGGAACTGGCTGCTGACGGGGATCGTAGGCGGCGCGTTCCTGACCATGGCGTCGCATGGGGCGGATCACCTGATCGTGCAGCGGCTGCTGGCCTCGCCCTCGCTGCGCGACGCGCGGCGGGCGCTGATCGGCTCGGGGATCATCGTCTTCCTGCAGTTCGCGCTCTTCCTGGTGATCGGCGCCTCGCTCTGGGTGTTCTACGGCGGCCGCGAGTTCCCCCAGCCGGACGCCGTCTTCCCCACCTTCGCGATGGAGCACCTGCCGCCGGGCGTCGCCGGCCTGGTGGTGGCGGCCATCCTGGCGGCGGCGATGTCGTCCTCGCTCAACGCGCTGGCGGCCGTCAGCGTGCACGACCTGTACGTGCCGCTCACCGGCCGCACGGACGACGAGCACCTGCTGCGCGTGGGCAAGCGCTTCACCCTGGCCTGGGGCGTGGTGATGATCGCCGTGTCGCTGGCGTTCCAGCTGGTGGCCGCGGGAACGCCGCTGGTGGTGATCGCGCTGCAGATCGCGTCGTTCACGTACGGCGGCCTGCTGGGCGGCTTCCTGCTGGGGCTGATTTCCAGGCGCGCGGACGGGCGCGACGCGTTGACGGGCATGGGCATTGCCATCGCCGCGATGGCCTCGCTCTGGGCCGCGCAGCAGTTCGGCGCCATCCCGCGGGTGGTCGACACGCTCTGGTTCGCGCTGCTGGGCTCCGCCGTCACCGTTGGCGTGGGAACGCTGAGCGCGCGGCTGCGGGGGACGCCGCTGAGGCCCTCCCCCAGCGGCGCCTGAGCGCGCCACC
>DASQBH010000005.1:0-19511 GCA_035635315.1 Longimicrobium sp. | reverse complement strand
CGGTCGTAGTCCGAGGTGGTCTTGTCGATCGCGCCGCGGATCTCGTTGATCCGGCCCTTGATCGCGTCTTCCTGCCCGGCGCCGTCGACGATGGTGGTGTTGTCCTTGTCGACCACGATGCGCTTGGCCTTGCCCAGGTCGCTGACCACGGCGTTCTCGAGCTTGAAGCCCACCTCTTCCGAGATCACCTGGCCGCCGGTCAGGACGGCGATGTCCTGCAGCATGGCCTTGCGGCGGTCGCCAAAGCCGGGGGCCTTGACGGCGCACACCCGCAGGGTGCCGCGCAGCTTGTTCACCACCAGCGTGGCCAGGGCCTCGCCCTCCACGTCCTCGGCGATGATCAGCAGCGGACGGCCCATCTGCGCCACCTTCTCCAGGATCGGCAGAAGGTCCTTCATGGTGCTGACCTTCTTGTCGTGGATCAGGATCAGCGCGTCGTCCAGGACGGCTTCCATGCGGTCCGGATCGGTGACGAAGTACGGCGAGCTGTAGCCGCGGTCGAACTGCATCCCCTCGACCGTCTCCAGCGTGGTCTCGAGCCCCTTGGCCTCTTCGACCGTGATCACGCCGTCCTTGCCCACCTTCTCCATGGCCTCGGCGATGAGGTTGCCGATCTCCTCGTCGCTGTTGGCGGAGATGGTGCCCACCTGGGCGATCTCCTTCTTGCCGGCCGTCGGGACGGAGAGGCCCTTGAGCTCCTCGATCACCTTCTCCACGGCCTTGTCGATGCCGCGCTTGAGCGCCATGGGGTTGGCGCCGGCGGTCACGTTCTTGAGGCCCTCGCGGAAGATGGCCTGCGCCAGCACGGTCGCGGTGGTGGTGCCGTCACCGGCCAGGTCGGACGTCTTGGTCGCGACCTCCTTGACCATCTGCGCGCCCATGTTCTCGATCGCGTCCTCCAGCTCCACTTCCTTCGCGACCGTCACGCCGTCCTTGGTGATGAGCGGCGAGCCGAACTTGCGGTCGATCACCACGTTGCGGCCCTTGGGGCCCAGCGTCACCTTCACGGCCTCGGCCAGCTTGTCCACGCCCTTCTTGAGCGCGGCGCGGGCGTCGGTGTTGAACGTCAGCTCCTTGGCAGCCATCGTTCGTCGTCTCCGTTGTCTCGGGTTTCGTCTAGTTCAGTCAGCGGGTCCGGCAGGGGTGGGGCGGCTGGATCAGCCGACCACCGCCAGCACGTCGGACTCGCGCAGGATCAGGTACTGCTCGCCTTCGACGGTGACCTCGGTGCCGCTGTACTTACCGTACAGCACCTTGTCACCCACCTTCAGCTCCATGTCGACCCGCTTGCCGTCTTCGACGCGGCCCGGACCCACGGCCACCACCTCGCCCTGCTGGGGCTTTTCCTTGGCGGTGTCGGGGATGTACAGGCCGCCGCGCATCTGCTCCGTCTCCTCGAGCGCCTTGACGACGACGCGGTCCGCGAGCGGCTTGACCTTGATATCGGTCGCGGTGGGCATCTGGTGACCTCCGTACGTGTGGGGTGTGATGGGTTGAAAGACCGTATATCTCAACCTCACCTGCTTGTTAGCACTCACTTCACTAGAGTGCTAACGACTGCGGTAACATAACCGCCGGGGCTCCGCTGTCAAGCACCGGCAGGGGAGGTTGTCCGAACGCGCGGGAATGCACGGCGCGTACCTTTCAGGACTTGCCAGAGTGGCTGATCGCGTGCCGGAACGGCGGAGTGGCGGGGCGGATTTGCGGCGCTTCGGCAGAGTGGGTGGATGAAGAATGCCGGATGCGCTTCGAATGGGATCGAGCTGCGCCCGCGAGACGCCCCCTCTCCCGGCCTCTCCCCCAAAAAACCCTGGGGGAGAGGTGACGCGCTTCGACAGGCGCCGGTCTGCGTCCGCGGGGTGCCCCTCCCCCGGCCCCTCCCCGTTCGTTCCTCACGGAGAGGGGAGAATTCGATCCCGCTTCGACGGGCACAACACCATCCCCCCCACACCCCTCCCCC
Source organism: Longimicrobium sp. (assembly GCA_035635315.1). GTDB lineage: Bacteria > Gemmatimonadota > Gemmatimonadetes > Longimicrobiales > Longimicrobiaceae > Longimicrobium. The sequence goes on along the minus strand of DASQBH010000005.1, from coordinate 17,551 downwards.
GCAGTTTGGGGGAGGGGTCGACGGCCGTTGCGAGGAACGAGCAAAAGGTCCGTCGGGGGAGAGGGCCCCGGAGGGTCGCGGACAACCCTCCGTTCACCCGTTCACAAGAAAGGCCGGCCCGAAGCATCGGACCGGCCTTACTCGTCGCCGCGGCGGCGGAAAAAGGGCAGGAGTCGTGACCTGCGCCGTGGGGCGGTGACGGAGAAGCGGGCGTACTCCACCTGGTCGCCCACCTGCAGCACCACGTAGTACGTGGCCGTGGGCACCCGCCTGCCCCGCAGGTCCCGCCCGTCCCAGTACGCCACCTTACGCCCCGCCTCGGTATACCGCAGGTTGAGCACCGGCACGTTGCTGCCACGCGGGTGTGCAACGGCGCGGGGAACGGCGACCTGCTCGTTGAACATGTTGATCACGCGGATGGAGACCACCGGGGGTTCTCCGCCCTCGAAAAGGCTTGCCTCCAGAATGAAGGGGATGTAGGTGTCCGGGTTTGCCGGGTTGGGGTAGTTCTGCTCCAGGCGAAAGCCCCTGGACTGGGTTCCCTGCGCACCGACACCGGGTGGAGAAAGGCAGCCGCAGACCAGCCACAGAAGGAGCAGAACAGTGGGTGCACGCAGCATCAGCACCTTTCTGTTCACCAGGTTTCGCGCGTGGTTGCTCCTCCGTAGACCTTTTTGGGCGTTCGTGCGTGGGATGCGCGGTCAACATACCCGCGCGGCGGGCGCGGGGTCAAGCGAGCGCCGCCCCCGCCTCCGGGCCGTCGTCAGCATCCTCCCCCGCCCCTTCGTCCCCCCCTCCCGGCCGCGGCGGAACCGTCGCCACGCTCTCCAGGAACAGCTCCAGCGAGCGGAACGGCCGGTCCTGGCTCAGCTGCGCCTCGAGGAACGCGCGCAGCAGCGCCCCCTGCGTCTTCGGCCGCGCCACCCCGCCCTCCGGCATCTCCCCCAGCAGCATGCGGCGCAGCTCCGCGCGGCTCTCCGGATCCAGCACCCGCCCCGCGGGACGGCAGAAGGTGCAGGCCACGCCCCCCGCCTGGGCGTCGAAGCGCACGGGCTCGTCGTCGCCCAGCTCGCGGCCGCAGAGCACGCACGCCCCGGCCTGCGGCTCGAAGCCCAGCAGCACCACCACGCTCCACGCCCCCGCCAGCGAGGCGGCCAGCGCTTCCGCCGGCCCCCGCGCCCCCGCCACCGCGTCCCACGCCTCCACCAGCGTCTCGTACAGCCCGGGGTGCGGCTCCTCCGTCCCCGTGCGCATCACCACCTCCGCCAGCAGCGAGGCGCCGGCAAACCCCACCAGCGAACGCCCCAGCCCCTGCCGGCTGCGCACCAGGTCAAAGCCGCTCAGCGTGTGCAGGTCGCGCCCCTCCTTGAGGTAGAAGGTGGCCGTCCCCTCCGTGAACGGCTCCAGCACGCCCCCGTAGCGGCTCTTGGGCCGTAGCGCGCCCTTGGCCATCACCGAGCGCAGGCCGTGCTCCAGCGTGTACAGCCGCAGCACCTTGCTGGTTTCGCTGTACGGAAACGACTGCAGCACCAGCGCGCGGGTGGTGACCAGCGCCATGGTCCTCGTCCCCTCAGGCGGGGGTGGACGGGGCGCGGCGGCGCAGCGCGAACCAGGCGCCGGCCGCCAGCACCAGCGCGGTGACGATCCCCGCCGCCAGCCGCGGGTCCACCGGCGCGCCGCCGTGGCCCCGCCAGCGGACGGAGACCTTTGCGTCCGCCGCCAGCGCGGTCCCCGTGTAGCGCAGGAACTGCTCGCCCTCCGCCGTGAACGGCTCCCCCGCCGGCAGCCCCTGGACGGAGACGCCGGGCGCGGGCTGGCGGACGTACAGCGCCAGCGTGTCGGTGCGGCCGGAAAGGGGGAGCGCCAGCGTCCCCGTCCCCGGCGGCAGGCGGTAGCGGAAGAAGAAGTCGCGCGCCCCCGGCGTCAGCGGCACCGTCGCGACCACGCGGCCGCCCATCAGCAGCAGGTCGCGCGGGCGCGCCTCCGCCGACTCCGACATGGTGGGATCGTCCGTCTGGAAGTCCGTCGCTCCGGGGGGGACGGGGAGGCCGAAGACGGGCTTGCCGCCCTCGCCCACCACGGTGCGCATCAGCGGGTTCTCCACGCGCACCACCTCGGCGATCTCCCATCCGCCGCGCTGGCCGGCCACCAGGATCACGTCGCGCCGGCTCACGCGCAGCGAGTCGATCGCCCCCTTCGCGGACGTGGTGTCGTACGCCACCACCTCGTAGCCGGCACCCGGATCTCCCGGGTGCAGCGCGGGGCCGAAGTAGCGCACCCCCTCCACCATCGCCGTGGCGAAGACCACGTTGAAGCCGCCCGTGTCCGCGGGGGGGACGGGAAAGGTGAAGCCGCCGTCGGGGCCGCTGACGGTGCGGGCGATCAGGCCGCTGGTGTCGCGGGTCACGCGGTGCAGCTCCACGGGCGCGTTCACGACCCCCGCGCCGCCCTTGACCACGCGGCCGGTGAGCGTCGCCTGCGCGTGCGCGGAGGACGAAAACGAAAGCGCCGCCGCGAGCGCGGCAGCGAGCAGGTGCATCAGCGAGAGCGGGCGGCGCGCGGTTCTGCGCGCCGCCCGCTCCGGCGGGGTTCGGTTGGTCACGGGTTGAAGCGTCCCAGGTCTTCGGGGCCCAGCTTGCGGAGGTATTCCTTGAGCTGCTCGGGGTTCATCCCCGGCTGCGGCCCCTCCGGCGTCTCGCCCCCCTCGTCCGTCACCGGCGCGGAAAAGTCGGTGGCGTCGCCGGGGGGCATCTCGATGGCCGCGTTGGTAAGCAGGTCCTCGGTGGTGAACAGCTGCGCCTCGGTGCGCAGCGCGATGGCGATGCTGTCCGAGGGGCGCGCGTCCACCGTGAACACCTCGTCGCCGCGGGTGATGACCAGCTCGGCGTAGTAGGTGTTGTCGTGCACACGGGTGATGAGCACACGCGTGAGCGTGCCGCCCAGCCCGCGGATGAGCAGCGGAAACAGGTCGTGCGTGAGCGGCCGGGGAAACTTCATCCCCGCCAGCTCCATGGCGATGGCGCTCGCCTCCGCCGGGCCGATCCAGATGGGAAGGACGCGCGGGCCCCCTTCCTCCTGCAGGATCACCACCGGCGACTTTGTGGTCTGGTCGAGCCCCAGGCTCTGGACGCGTATCTTGATCATGGCCTTCGGTGGCTCCCCGGGTTCATCCGTTTCCTATCCCGGGCAGCAGGTTGCGGGCCGTTGCCGGTTCCACTCGATCCGCCGCGGCCCCGGCGCCCCCTCCCTCGAGTCTCTCGCGAAACTGCTGGGGGAGCGGCACCTCGGCGGGCTCCGAAGTCCGCCCCCTCCGCTCGCTCAGGCTCGCACCTCCCCCAAAACTGCTGGGGGAAGCTGGTGGTGCCGCAAGCGGTGAGGCGCTGCGAAAAGTATCGAACTGCGCCCGCGGGGTGCCCCTCCCCCGGCCCCTCCCCGTTCGTTCCTCACGGAGAGGGGAGAACCTCATCACTCGACGAAAGGCATCGAACTGCGTCCGCGGTCCCCCACCCCCACGCAGTTTGTGGGGGAGGGCCGGGGAGGGGGGCGCCCGCCCCTCGCGCCGAACCCATTCGAAGCACCGCGTGCCCTGCCCCACCCCAACCTCCCCCAGGGGTTTGGGGGAGGTGCGAGCCTGAGCGAGCGGAGGGGGCGGACTCCGCGCCCTGCCGAAGCGCTCAGCTCCTCAGTCCGCCGCCTTCTTCAGCTCGTCCACGCGGTTGGTCAGCTCCCAGGGGAACAGCTGCAGATGCTGCCCGTTCTCCTGTACCTCCGGGTGCCGTCCGAAGTGCCCGTACGCCGCCGTCGGCTTGTAGATGGCCGTGCGCAGGGTGAGCGCTTCGATGATGGCCAGCGGCCGGAAGTCGAACACGCTGGCCACGGCCCGCTCGATCGCCTCCTCGTCCGTCTTGCCCGTGCCGAAGGTGTCTACCCGCACCGAGACCGGCTCCGCCACGCCGATGGCGTACGCCAGCTGGATCTCGCAGCGGTCCGCCAGCCCGGCCGCCACCACGTTCTTGGCCGCCCACCGCGCCGCGTACGCCGCCGAGCGGTCCACCTTGGTGGGATCCTTGCCGCTGAAAGCGCCGCCGCCGTGGCGCCCCATGCCGCCGTAGGTGTCGACGATGATCTTGCGCCCCGTGAGCCCCGCGTCGCCGTGCGGCCCGCCGATCACGAAGCGCCCCGTGGGGTTCACGTGGATGATGCACTTCTCCGCGTCGAACAGCCCCTCCGGCATCACCGGCACGATCACGTGCTCGATCACCGCCGCGCGGATCTGCTCCTGCGTCACGGTGTCGTCGTGCTGCGTGGAGACGACGACCGTGTCCACCCCGACCGGCCGGCCGCCCTCGTACTCCACCGTCACCTGCGTCTTTCCGTCCGGCCGCAGCCAGGCCAGCTTGCCGGTCTTGCGCACGTCCGCCAGGCGCTTGCTCACCCGGTGCGCGAGGAGGATCGGCATCGGCATCAGCTCGTCGTTCTCGGCCGTGGCGTAGCCGAACATCATCCCCTGGTCGCCCGCGCCGCCCGTGTTCACCCCCATGGCGATGTCGGGCGACTGCTGGTCGATGGTCGTCATCACCGCGCAGGTGTCGCCGTCGATGCCGTACGCCGCGTTGGTGTAGCCGATCCCCTTGAGCGTGCCGCGCACGATGGCGGGGATGTCGACGTAGGTGCTGGTGGTGATCTCGCCCGCGACCACCGCGACCCCCGTGGTCACCAGCGTCTCGCACGCCACGCGGCCGGCCGGGTCGGCCTCCAGGATGGCGTCGAGCACGGCGTCGGAGATCTGGTCCGCGATCTTGTCGGGATGGCCCTCGGTAACGGACTCCGAGGTAAAGAGCTGGCGGCGTGCGGCCACGGGTCCAAGCCTGTTTTCAGGGGAAATCGATCGAAACGAACGGGTCGTGCCGGCGGGGCCAAGCTACGCGATCACTGCCCGCCGGACAAGCTGTGCCCGCCGTTGAACTTGCCCAGGTCGATCATCCGGCCCAGGCGCTCGGTCACGCCCATGGCCAGCTCGTCGGGGGTGGACGCCAGCAGCGCCTCGTCCACCGCCTTGCGCGCCTCCTCGTACGTCACCGAGCGGATGACCTTCTTGATCTCCGCCAGCGACGAGGGGGCCACGGAAAGCGAGGTGGCCCGCATCCCGATGAGCAGAAAGGCGCCCACCGGGTTGGCCGCGAACTCGCCGCAGACGCTCACCTCGATCCCCGCCTCGTTCCCCGCGCGGGTGATCACGTCCAGCAGCCGCACCACGGCGGGGTGGAACGGGTTGTACAGGCGCGCCAGCCGCGAGTTGCCGCGGTCCACCGCCAGCGTGTACTGCACCAGGTCGTTGGTGCCGATGGAAAAGAAGTCCACGTGCCGCGCCAGCTCCGGCGACAGCATGGCCGCCGCCGGCGTCTCGATCATCGCGCCCAGCGAGAAGGTGTCGGGCACGCCGTACCCCTCCGCCCGCAGCTCCGCCAGGCACTGCTTGATCAGCACCCGGCTGCGCTCCACCTCGCTGATCTCGTTCACCAGGGGGAGCATGATGCGGATGTCGCCGTGCGCCATCGCCCGCCCCAGCGCGCGCAGCTGGGTGCGGAAGATCTCCGGCTCGTCCAGGCACACGCGGATGGCCCGCCACCCCAGGAACGGGTTCTCCTCGCGCCCGATGTGCAGGAACGCGGGAAACTTGTCGCCGCCCAGGTCGAAGGTGCGGATGACCACGGGCTGCCCCGGGAACGCCTCCGCCACCTTGCGATAGGCGGCGTATTGCTCCTCCTCCCCCGGTGGCGTCGCCCGGCCGACCACCAGGAACTCCGTCCGGTAGAGGCCCACGCCGTCCGCGCCGTGGTTGTGCGCGCTGTCGGCCTCGCCGGGGAGGTCGATGTTGGAGCGCAGCGCCACCTTCAGCCCGTCGCGCGTCACCGCGGGAAGGTGGGCCAGCAGGACGAGCTCCTGCTCCCACTCGCGCACCAGGTAGTCGCGCTGGCGGTACGCCTCCTTCTCCTCGTCCGTGGGGGCGATGACGATGCGCCCCTGCCGCCCGTCCAGGATCAGCTCGTCCCCGTCGCGCACCGTCTCGCTCACGTTCCCCAGCGAAACCACGCAGGGGATGTCGAGCGAGCGGGCCAGGATGGCGCTGTGCGAGGTGCGCGTCCCCAGGTCGGTGGCGATCCCGATCACGTGCCTGGGATCCAGCTGCACCGTGACGGAGGGCGTGAGCTCGTGGGCGATGAGGATCACCTTGTCGCCGTCCACCCGCGCGGCCAGGTCGGGATCGGGCATCCCCATCAGCCGGCGGAGGACGCGGGCCTGGATGTCGGCCAGGTCCGCCAGCCGGTCGATGATCATGGGGTGCGACGAGTGGGAGAGCGCCGACTCCCACTCCAGCACCCGCCACTCGAATGCCCGCTCGGCCATCACGTGGTTCTCGCGGATGTAGCCGATGGTGCCCTGCACCAGGTCGGCGTCCTCGAGCATGAGCACCTGCGGGTCGAAGATGCGGGCCTCCACCTCGCCCACCGTGCGCGCGGTGCGCTCCTGCACGGCGCGGATGCGCTCCTGCGCGTAGGCGCACGCGTCCAGAAAGCGCTGCACCTCGGCCTCCACCTGGTCCGGCGGCACGCTGGCGCCGTGCGGCACGCGCGGCACCTCCCAGCGCAGCACGCGCGCGGGGGCGATCACGATTCCCGGCGCCGCCGGAATGCCGTCGCGGACCACGCTCACCGTGGCTACTCCTCGCCGAAGCGGTTGCGGACGAGCTCCACCAGCGCGTCCACCGCGCCCCGGGAGTCGTCCCCGGCGGCGCGGATGTGCACGGTGGAGCCGCACTCGGCGGCCAGCATCATCACCCCCATGATGCTCTTGCCGCTCACCTCCACGTCGTCCTTGCGGATGAACACCTCGCTCGCGAAGCGGTTGGCCAGCTTCACGAACTCGGCCGCGGGACGCGCGTGCAGGCCGTACTTGTTGACGATGGTCACTTCGCTCGCGTGTTCCATCCCATCCAGGTTCTTACGGGTTGTTCGCCAGCGCCACCCCGGCCACCAGGATGGCGGTGAGCGCCACGGCCGCCACCCAGCGCACGCGCGGCCCCAGCATGATCCCCGCGGCCAGCGCCAGGGCGCCCACCGCGGCGTACGGAATCCCCGGCTCGCCCCCCCAGCCGATGGCCAGGACCGCCGCGAAGCCGCTGAGCACGGCGCCCGCGTCGCCCGCGCGCTCGCCCAGCCGCTCGAACGGGGCCTCGCGCAGCGCGCGCGCCACCTGCAGGCCGTCGCGCCAGCCGGCGTCCAGCCCCCAGGCGCGCATCCACAGGTGCAGCGCGTTATAGGAGAGGAGGAACGCCAGCACGGCGATCCACCACCCGGCGCCGGCCAGCAGCAGCGCCACCATCAGCAGGGCGCAGGCGGGGCGCCACATCAGCCACACCAGCCGGTCGCCCAGCGAGCCCAGTGACCCGCGCACGGCGCTCTTGAAGCGGTCGATGGTCTCCGGCGGCACCCCGTCGGCCTCCAGCCGCGCCAGCGCGCCGGCGGCCAGCCCCGCCAGGTACGGGTGCGCATTGAAGAGCGCCGCGTGCCGCGCCAGCGCCTCGCGCAGCTTCGCCGGATCGTCCGCGTAGACGTGCCGCAGCGCGGGGGCCAGGACGTACGCCAGCCCGGTGCCGATCAGCGTCTGGTAGTTCCACGACCCCTGCACGGCCAGGGAGCGCAGCAGCATGGCGCGGCGCACCGGGCGCGGCAGCGTGCTCACGGCCGCAGCCATAGCAGCACCGCCCCGGCCGCCGCCCCCGCCGCGAACAGCGGCAGCCTGCGGCGTCCGAACAGCCGCAGCGAGCTGGCCAGCGCCGCCGCGGCGCTCAGCGCCAGCGCGGGGCGCGTCCACGGCTCGCGGAAGGGGATCCACCCCAGCGTCTCCAGCAGCGTGCCCAGGACCAGGAGGCCGACGAGCGTCACCGCCACCCCGCGGACAAAGTCCAGCGCCAGCGCGCGCAGGTGCAGCCTTTCGATCGTCCCCGCGTCCACCGGTCCGGGCTGGGGGACGGCGATGCCCACGTTGATCCGCCGCATCCACTCCACGCTCCGCCCGCCCAGCCACCCCCACCCCAGCATGAAGACCACGGAGGCCAGCAGCGCCACCTGCGACGACGCGGGCGCGCCCGCGAAGGCGCCCGCGGCGGCCACGGACGCCGGCCCCGCCTCCGGGTAGCGCGCGGCGCCGACCGGGAGGACGGCCAGGTGGATGGCCTCCATCAGCACTCCGCAGACGATGCCGCCCTCGGGGTTCCCCGCGATCATCCCCGCCAGCCCCGCCGCGATCAGCGGGCGGCTGAGCATGAACTGGCCAACGGAGGTGGCGTCCAGCGCCAGCACTCCGCCCAGCAGGCTCAGCAGCAGCAGGGTGGCGGGGTCCGGGATCATCCGCCCGATCCCAGCAGCTCGTCCAGGGGCACCGCGCGGGTGGCGGGAAGGTCGCGGGCGGAGACGGCGGCGCCGGTGGCGGCCAGCTTGCGCAGCGCCTCGCGGTCGCCGTCGTTCAGGTGCAGCCAGGGAAGCACCCGGTCGCGGCCCTCCGCGTGGTGGATGCCGCCCAGGTTCACCTCCTCGCCCGCCAGGGTGGCGCCCTCCGCCAGCCGCAGCGCGGTGGGGATGTCGCGGACCAGGGCGATCACCCGCTTGGATCCGTCGCGCCACTCGGCCACCTTGCCGCGCGCGTCGTCCACGGTGGAAAAGGAGGCCTCCATCTCCGGCGGCACGCCCAGGCAGTACAGCTCCTGCTCCCAGGGGCTGGCGGCGATGGCGTCGTCCACCACCACGATGCGGTCGGCGTGGAGGGGGCCGCCCCACCCCACCACCACCTGGCCGTGGATCAGCCGCTCGTCAACGCGAAGCAGCACGATCGGCATGCGCCGTCACCTCCCGGCAGGAGCCGGTGATCGCCGCCCTTCCCTTGCTCACCAGCCGGTCCACCAGCTCGGGAAGGGAAAGGTCGCGGTGAAAGACGAAGTCCAGCAGCATGGGCAGGTTCACCCCGCAGATGACGGCCGTCTCCGGCCGGTCGATCGTCAGCCTTCGCGCGGCAAAGGCGCAGCTGCCGGAGGGCATGTCGGTAAACACGATCCCCGGGCCGCTCCCCAGCGCCTTGCTTACGGCGGCCTGCAGCGCCTCGGGGCCGCAGCCGTCGTTGCTCACGGCCACCAGCGCGCCTTCGTCCACCCCGGCGATCTGCCGCACCGACTGCACCAGCCCCTCGGCCAGCGACGCGTGGCTCACCACCAGCCCGACTACGGGCTCACTCATAATCCTCCTCCAGGTACTCCGACGTGCCGGACATCCGGTTCTGGAGCCGCTGGTTGAACAGGCGGGCAGTATCGATGCCCGAATACTTGAGCAGGTGGTTCATGGCCACCACCTCGCACACCACGGTGATGTTCTTTCCCGGCACCAGCGGCACCGTCACCAGGGGGACGGGCACGCCCAGGATGTCCATCGACCGGGTGTCGAGCCCCGTGCGGTCGTAGCTGGCTTCCTGGTCCCAGATCTCCAGCTGCACCACCACCTCGATGCGCTTCTGCTGGCGGATGGCCCGCACGCCGAACATGGTGCGCACGTCGATGATCCCCACCCCGCGGATCTCCATGTGGTGCTTCTGCATCTCGTGCCCCTTGCCGATGAGCACCTCGTTGCCGCGCCGGGTGATCATCACCAGGTCGTCGGCCACCAGCCGGTGGCCCCGCTCGACCAGGTCGAGCACCGTCTCGCTCTTTCCTACCCCGCTCTTGCCGGTAAAGAGCAGCCCCACGCCGTACACGTCGGCCAGCGAGCCGTGCAGGGTGGTGCGCGGGGCGAACCGCTCCTCCAGGAACGGCTTGATGCGGGTGTAGAACTCGGCGGTCTTCAGGGCGCTGCGGATGAGGGGGGTGCCCGCCAGGTTGCACAGCTCGATGAGCGGCTCCGGCGCCTCCTGCCCCTTGGTGATGAAGACGACGGGGATGTCGAAATCCAGAAAGGTGATCAGCGCGGCGCGGCGGCGCTCCTCGTCCAGCGACTCCAGAAAGGCGCACTCGGTCTCGCCCAGCACCTGCATGCGGTCGCTGGGAAAGCGCTCGGTGTAGCCGGTGAGCACCAGCCCGGGGGAGCTGATGTCGGGGTTGGTGACGGTGCGCGAAAGGCCGCGCTCGTCCGTCAGCAGCTCCAGCACCAGCGAGTCCCGCTTTGCGCGCAGCAGCTCGTCGACCGTCAAGGTGCCGTTTCCTGGTGGATGGATACGCCCGTTTGCGAGGTGCGGGCGATAGCATAACCGTTCGGGCGTGCGGAGGCTACAGGGACGCCGGGGGTGGCGGCGAGATTCTGCCGGTTCCGCCAGCCCAGGCGCCCGCCCCCTCCGGGCCGGCACCACCGGCCCACCTCCCCCCAAAACCCCTGGGGGAGGTTGGGTGGGGATGGACCGCGGTGCTGCGGCAGGCATCGAACTGCGCCGGAAGCCGCCCCCAATCCCCGGCCCTTCCCCCATAAACTGCATGGGAGAAGGGGGAATTCGATCGCGTTGCAGCAGGCACCGGACTGCGTCCGCGGGGTGCCCCTCCCCCGGCCCCTCCCCATTCGTTCCTCACGGAGAGGGGAGAATTCGATCGCGCTGCGACGGGCTTTCTGCCGTTCTCCCTCCCCCACGCAGTTTGTGGGGGAGGGCCGGGGAGGGGGGCGCCCGCCGCTCGCTCCGAACTCCCCGAAGTGCACCTCACCTTCCCCTACCACCCCTCCCCCGCAGTTTGGGGGAGGGGTCGCCAGCCGTCGCGAGGAACGAGCGAAAGGCCTGGCGGGGGAGAGGGCCCCACGGGAACGGGCTGCGATCCGCGACGGAAGAATTCGAACTTTTCCGCCGGCGAGTTCCGTCGTACCTTCGCGCTCCTAAACATCAGTCGCACATCCCGTACTCCTCGCACACATCGGACACATGAACTTTCCGCACCGTATCACCGCCCGGCTGCTCTCGTGCGCGGCCACCCTCGCCTGTGCGCTGTCGCTCGCGCTCCCCGCCCGCGCCGTGGCGCAGGAGAACGCGGAAGAGCCGCGCGCCTTCTGCAAGGTCGGGCGCCCTCAGCCGTCCTGTGACAGGATGCTGTTCGCGCAGTTCACCTACTACCCGCGCATCCCGGCGGACAGCGACCTGGAATCGCCGTACGAGTGGGAGATCGGGGCGCTGGTGAACCGTGGCTCTGCACAGGCAGTCGGCGCGACGCTGGTGCTGGGCAACGACGGCAACGGCGTCCGCACCGCCGTCAAGGCGCGGTACCGCCGCTGGCTGGGCCGCTACGCCGCCTTCGACGCGGCCGGCGGCCTGGCGCTGGCCAGGCGGACCTGGGCTCCGACCCCTGCTGCCGATCGAACGGCCGTCGGCGTCACGAGCGACGTGGCGCTGGGGCTTACCGACTGGGTCTCCGTCGGCGTGCGGGGCGATCTCCTCTGGAGCGACCTGGACGGCGCGCCCGCCGGCAACACCTACGGCACGGTGCGGGTGGGGACGCGTCCCGGCGTCGTCGTCAGCATCCTCGGCCTGGCGCTCGTCGCGGCCTTTGCGGGCGACGCGGGGTAATCCACCGCCCTGTCCGCTACCACCAGGTGAGCCTCCGTCAGCTCCGCGGCGGCGGAGAGACGCCGATGTCGCACGCGACGGCGGGGGCGGTCTGCCTGGAGATCACCCCGACGCAAGGGCGGCAACCACGATCACCACCGCGCCGATCCGGGCCGTGCGCGGCGACCAGCCGCGGCCAGGATAGCGCTGCGTTAGCGCGGGGCTGGCCCGGCTTACCAGCGCGTCGCCGCCCCAGGCGAAGATCCAGGCCACGAACGCCGCCCACGCGACCGCGGCTACCAGCCAGAAGCCCAGCACGAACGGGTCCGTCAGCGGCCGCGCGTGCACGCAGAAGGGGGAATCCCAGCCGGCGGCGAGCTGAAGTGCCGCGAACGCCAGGCTCAACCCGCCCAGCCCCACGATCCACGCCCGCAGCAGCCGGCCGGAATCCGTCGGCGACAGCACGCCCGCCGCCTCCATCCGGCGGAAACGGCCCCGGTAGATGACGGCGTTCACGGCAACGACCGCCAGCATCAGCAGCCAGAAGTACCGGAAGATCACCGGCACCTCAGCCCCCCGAGCCGAGCGTGTGCCCGCCGCCGCTGCCCACGGAGCCGCCGGCCGGCGCGCGGCGCATCCCCTGCCCCGCCACCTCCGCCAGGTGCGTCTCCGTGAGCTCCGCCGCGTGGTCCCAGGAGAAGCCCTCCGCGAACTCCCGCGCGGCGGCGCCGAGCGCGGCGACGCGGGCGGGGTCCGCGGCCAGGGCGCCGAGCGCGTCCGCCAGCTTCGCGGCGTCGCCATAGGGGACCAGCAGGCCCGTTCGATCGTGGACCACGGACTCGCGCAGGCCGGGTGAATCTGCGGCGACGGCAGGGGTGCCGCAGGCGGCGGCTTCGACGTTGGTGATCCCCCACCCTTCCTTGGGCGACGGCAGCACCGTGCCCCAGCAGGCGCGCAGCAGCTCGCGCTTGCGCTCCTCCGTCACGAATCCCTCGAACACCACCCGGTCCGCCACCCCCAGCCGCTCCACCTGCGCCCGCAGCCGCGGCTCCTCGTCGCCACGCCCCGCGACCAGCAGGCGCACGTGGGTGCCGCGGTCGCGCAGCAGGGCGACGGCGTCCACGGCCAGGTCGATGCGCTTGTAGCGCTTCAACCGGCCGACGTAGAGAAAGGTGGGCTGGGGAAAGCGGGCGACGCGCGGGTCGGGCGCGAAGAACTTGAGGTCCACCCCGTTGTGGATGATGCGGATGTCCTCGCGGCGCAGCCCGCGGGCCACGAGATCGTCGGCCGTGCTCTCGGAGACGGCCTGCGTGGGGAGGCCGCGGTAGGCCAGGGGGATGGGGCGCTCCAGCAGCCAGGTGGCCGCGGCGAACGGGGCGGACGCCTCGCGGAACGCCGTCGCGCCGAACAGGTGGTGGACCAGGAGGACGAGCGGCCGTTTGAGCCAGTACGGCGCGAAGAGCGGGACCTTGTTCAGGTCCTCCACCACCACGTCCCAGGGCTCGGCGGCCAGGTGGCGGCGGAAGTACGCGGGCGCGGCCAGGGAGAAGGTGTTGCGGCCGCCGGCGCGGTGGATCTGCATCCCGCTGTTCTCGGCGCGGGGGCGCGCGCCGGGCCAGCCGGAGCAGAGGAGGGTGACCTCGTGCCCCCGCTGGGCCAGGCGTCCGAAGATCTCGTGCAGGTGGATCTCGGCGCCGCCGGACTGGGGGTTGGCGAGGTCCTGCCAGTTGAGGACCAGGATCTTCAAGCCCCGGTAGCCTCCCCCGGGGCCACGCGCCGCATCACCGCGTCCAGCACGCCGTTCACGAAGCGGGGTGAATCGGCCGTGCCGTACTTCTCGGCCAGCTGCACCATCTCGCGAATGCACATGCGCGGCGGCACGTCGTCCACGAACATCATCTCCGCCGTCCCCAGGCGCAGGATGGCGCGGTCGACGACGGCCAGCCGCTCCAGCCGCCAGTTGGTGAGCGACTCCTCGATCGTCCGGTCGATGTCGGCCAGGTGGGTGCCCACCAGGCGCACCAGGACCTCGGCGTAGGGGCGGTTGGTGGGGGAGACGCGCAGGTTGGCGAACAGCTCCTGCAGCACCGGCATCCCCCGCTCCACACCGCCGCCCCGCTGCTCCCAGGCGTACAGGGCCTGCAGCGCCCATCCGCGGGCGCGGCTCCGGTTCTTCACCGCGCCTCCCGGCCGCCCAGGCGGGCGTAGAGGTCCGACATCTCCATGGCCACCATCGCCGCGTCCCATCCCTTGTTGCCGGCCTTGGTCCCCGCCCGCTCGATCGCCTGCTCGATGTTCTCCGTCGTCAGCACGCCGAATACGACGGGGATGTCCACCGCCGCGCCCACCGCCGCCACCCCGCTGGCCGCCGCGCCGGCCACGTAATCGAAGTGCGGCGTGGCGCCGCGGATCACGCACCCCAGCGCGATCACCGCGTCGAAGCGCCCGCTCTCCGCCAGCATGCGCAGGGGCCCGACGAGCTCCCACGCGCCGGGAACCCAGACGGCCTCGATGTCGTCGTCGGCCACGCCGTGCTGCAGCAGGCAGTCGCGCGCGCCGGCCAGCAGCTGGCGGGTGATCAGGTCGTTGAAGCGGCCTACGACGATGCCGAACCGCTTGCCCTCGCCGCGGATCTGTCCGTGATGTTCAGTCAAGAGAGTTTCCAGTGCCCGGTTCCCAGTGCCCAGGTCCCGCGGCACCGACGATCATCCAATCTTTTACTTTCGCACTCCCGCACTCACGCACTTTCGCACTTCACGTGGGCAGCAGGTGCCCCAGCCGCTCGCGCTTGGTGCGCAGGTAGCCGGTGTTGTGCGGGTTGGGCTCCACCGCCAGCGGCAGCTGCTCCGCCACGGAGAGGCCGTAGCCGTCCATCCCCACGATCTTCTTGGGGTTGTTGGTCAGGATGCGCACGGACGAGAGCCCCAGGTCGAGCAGGATCTGCGCCCCGATGCCGTACTCGCGCAGGTCGGGAAGAAAGCCGAGCGCCTCGTTGGCCTCGACGGTATCCATCCCCTGGTCCTGCAGGTTGTACGCGCGCAGCTTGTGCACCAGCCCGATCCCCCGCCCCTCCTGCCGCAGGTAGACGATCACCCCGCGCCCCTCGCGCTCGATCTGCGCCATGGCGGCGTCGAGCTGCTCGCCGCAGTCGCAGCGCATGGAGTGGAACACGTCGCCCGTGAGACACTCGGAGTGCATGCGCACCATCACGTCCGGGACGCCCTCCACCTCGCCCTTGATCATGGCGATGTGCTCGTGCGGGTCTACGTCGTTCTTGTAGGCGATGATGCGCCAGTCGCCGAACGGCGTGGGGATGGTCGCCTCGGCCTCGCGATGCACCAGCCGCTCGCGCTGCAGGCGGTAGGCGACGATCTGCGCCACGGTGATGAACTTGAGGCCATGCTTCGCCGCGAACTCCTCCAGCTGCGGCCGGCGCGCCATGGTGCCGTCGTCGTTCAGGATCTCGCAGATCACCCCCGCGGGCGGCAGCCCGGCCAGGCGCGCCAGATCCACCGACGCCTCCGTCTGCCCCACGCGGCGCAGCACGCCGCCGGCGCGGGCGCGCAGGGGAAAGACGTGGCCGGGGCGCCGCAGGTCGGCCGGCCTGGACTCCGGGTCCAGGCAGACCTCGATCGTCTCGGTAGACGCCGTGCTGAGCGCCTCGGTGTTGTTCTCGCTCATGGGGCGCAGGTCCAGCTCGTCCGCGCGCTCGGCGGTAAGGGCCAGGCAGATGAGCCCGCGCCCTTCCTTGGCCATGAAGTTGATGATCTCGGGCGTGACGGCCGATGCGGCGCACACCAGGTCGCCCTCGTTCTCGCGGTCCTCGTCGTCGGCGACGATGACCATCCTGCCCGCGCGGATGTCCGCGATTGCGTCTTCTATCCTGTCGAACGGCATACTATCCCCTCGTTCGCCGTTGATGTCGATCAATGGTACCCTGCCCGTAAGGATCACTGCCCTGCCCTCCGATGGCTCAGCCTCAGGATTCGGAGCGCTCCGGCTGGCCCCACAGTCCGCCCCCTCCGGGCTCGTAAACCTCGCCCACCTCCCCCAAAACTGCTGGGGGAGGTTGGTGTTGCCCACACACCGGAGTGCCCTTCCGGGGGAGCGTTCCCCCGGCCCCGTCCGGAGCGGTTGAAACCGCGGCTACAACTTCACGAAGTCCACCTGCGTGGACTCGGCGGCCCGGCGGTGTGCGGCGTTCCGGGCCCTGGAGCGTCCGCAACATGGGAACCGCGGGAGCCGGCCGCTTCGAAAGGCATCGCACTGCGTCCGCGGGGTGCCCCTCCCCCGGCCCCTCCCCGTTCGTTCCTCACGGAGAGGAGAGAATTCGATGGCGCTGCGACGGGCTTTCTGCCGTTCTCCCTCCCCCACGCAGTTTGTGGGGGAGGGCCGGGGAGGGGGGCGCCTGCCGCTCGCTCCCAACTCCCCGCAGCGCACCTCACCTTCCTCTACCACCCCTCCCCCGCAGTTTGGGGGAGGGGTCGCCAGCCGTCGCGAGGAACGAGCGAAAGGCCTGGCGGGGGAGAGGGCCCCGCGGAAGCGCGGACTCCTACTCCCGAGGCCGCGCGGCCGAGTCTGCCGGCGGCGCCGTCGCCGCACCCCCGCCCGCCGCCGATCCCGCGAAGTGCTCGTAGACGGCACGGGCGGCGGCGGCGATGGACGGCTCCACCTGCTCGTTGCTCTTCGTCGAGTTGCGGACCAGGACGGCCAGCGCCACGTGGCTGCCATTGGGCAGCGTGACCAGCGCCACGTCGTTGGTGGTGCGGCCGATGGTGCCGGTCTTGTCCGCCACCTCCACCCCCTGCGGCACCCCCGCGCGGATGCGGCGCGTCCCCGTGGGCGAGCGGCGCATGGCGTCGAGCACCAGTTCCCGGCTGGCCGGGGAGATCCCGTCGCCGCGCTGCAGCTGGATGAGCAGCTGCGCCCAGCCGTCCGGCGTGCTGGTGTCGCGCGGATCGGCGTAGAAGCGCGCGTGCGCCGAGTCCTTTTCCGCCGCGGGGACGGCCGCGATGCGCCGCTGGAATTCCTCCCGCGTCCACGCGCTGTCGGGCGGCACGTCGCGCACGCCGTTGTACTGCCAGTGCACCTCGCCCTCGTAGCGGTCCACGGACATGCCCTGGATCCCCCGCGACACCAGGTGCGCCTGCACCGCCGCGGGGCCGCCCAGGTGCCGCATCAGCGCGTCGGTGGCGGTGTTGTCGCTGTAGAGCAGCATCGACTGCACCAGCGTCCGGACCGTCGCCCTGCCGCCACGGGGGCCCACGGTGTCGGACACCTGGCTGGGGCCGATGCGAAAATCGCGCGGCATCACCTCCACGGAATCATCCAGCGCAATGCGGCCGCTGTCCACCCGCGCCAGCACCGCCATCGCCACGGCCACCTTGAAGGTGCTGGCCATGGGAAACCGCTCCCCGCCGCGGTGCGACACGGTGCGCCCGCTCTCCACCACCGTCGCGGTGACGCCCAGCTCGCCGCCCGACGCGCGCTCGATCGCGGCGAAGGCGCTGTCCAGCGCGCCACTGTCCGCCGCGGCCGTGTCGACGGCCATCTGCTCGACGGGGACGGTGTTCTGGCCGCGGTAGTCCGGGTCCGGCGCGGGCTCGCAGGCGGCCAGGGCCAGGACGATGCAGGCGGCGCGGAGCCTCACTGGTACCCCCACGCCTTGAGAACGTGCTCGGCGCCGATGTTTCCCTGGCCGGCGCCCTGCGCGGGCGCGCCCAGCAGGTTGCGGACGAACTTGCCGATCATGTCGCCCTCCACGTTCACCCCGTCGCCCTCGCGCAATTCGCCGATGGCGGTGTGCTCCCAGGTAAAGGGGATGATGGAGACCTGGCAGACGCCGGGCTGCGGCAGGTCGTTCACCGTCAGGCTGATGCCGTTGAGGGTGATGGACCCGTGCAGCACAGTCACGCCCACGACCTCGTCCGGGAGCGAGAAGTCGATGAGGGTGAGCTCCTCGCGCGTCTCGATGCGCAGCACCCTGCCC
>DASQBH010000004.1:0-4972 GCA_035635315.1 Longimicrobium sp. | reverse complement strand
GTTCCCGCCGACGGCACCGTGGTCTCCGGAGAGAGCTCGGTGAACGAGGCCATGCTCACCGGCGAGTCTCGGCCGGTGAGAAAGGCGCCGGGGGAGACGGTGATCGCCGGCACGGTGAACGGCGGGGGCTCGCTGCGCGTTACGGTGACGGGGACGGGGGAGCGCACCTCGCTCGCCGGGATCATGCGCCTGGTGCAGGAGGCCCAGACGTCCCGCTCCCGCGCCCAGGCGCTCGCCGACCGCGCCGCCCTCTACCTCACCATCGTCGCCCTTGCCGCCGGGGTCGCCACCCTGGCCGCGTGGCTCGTGCTGCGCGACGACCCGGCGTTCGCCGTGGAGCGGATGGTGACGGTGCTGGTGATCGCCTGCCCCCACGCCCTGGGGCTGGCGGTGCCGCTGGTGGTGGCGATCTCCACCACGCTGGGCGCGCGCGGCGGGCTGCTGGTGCGCGACCGCCGCGGGCTGGAGGAGGCGCGCAACCTGACCACCGTGGTGTTCGACAAGACGGGGACGCTCACCCTGGGCGAGCACCGCGTGGTGGGCGTGGCCGTGGCGGACGGCACCACGGAGGACGAGGCGCTGCGGCTGGCGGCGGCCGTCGAGCGCGACGCCGAGCACCCGGTCGCTCGCGCCATCGTCCGGAGCGCGGAGGAGCGGGGCCTCTCCGCCCCGGCCGCGGAAGGCTTCGAGGCCGTCGCGGGGTACGGGGTGCGGGCCCGCGTGGACGGACGGGCGCTCCAGGTCGGCGGCCCCAACCTCGTCCGCACGGCGAGGGTGACCCTTTCGCCCGCGCTGGCCGCCGCACGGGACCGGGCGGCGGAGGCCGGGCGCGCCGTGGTGTTCCTGCTGGAGGATCGCGCCGCGCTGGCGGCCTTCGTGACGGACGACGCCGTCCGCCCCGAGTCCCGCCAGGCCGTGCGCCGGCTGCAGGCGGCCGGGATCGAGGTGGTGATGCTTACCGGCGACTCGCGCGCGGTGGCCGACACGGTCGCGCGCGAGCTCGGGATCGACACCGTCTTCGCCGAGGTGCTTCCCGACCAGAAGGCGGGAAAGATCCGCGAGCTGCAGGCCGCCGGAAAGCGCGTGGCGATGGTGGGCGACGGCGTGAACGACGCGCCCGCGCTGCTGACCGCCGACGTGGGCGTGGCGATCGGCGCGGGCACCGGCGTGGCCGTGGAGGCGGGCGACGTGGTGCTGGTGCGCAGCGACCCGCGCGACGTGCCCCGCATCGTGGAGCTGTCGAAGGCCACCTACCGCAAGATGGTGCAGAACCTGTGGTGGGCGGCCGGCTACAACATCGTGGCGATCCCGCTGGCCGCGGGCGTCGCCTCGCGCTGGGGCCTGCTCCTCTCCCCGGCGGTCGGCGCCGTGCTCATGTCGCTCTCCACCGTGATCGTGGCGATCAACGCACAGCTCCTGCGCCGCGTGCGGCTCTGATACCGAATCCGCAAAAAGAGTAACTGCACTCACGCAGAGCAGCAGAGAGGCAGAGCAGCAGAGGATTGGTCTCTGTTGCTCTGCCTCTCCGCTGCTCTGCGTGCAAAGTCTTTTGCCGGATTCGGTATGATTCGCACCGGATCCACGCGTGGTGAAGGAAAGGGGTTTCACGCGGAGAACACGGAGGAAAACGGAGAGGCGCGGAGGGAGCAGCGAAACTCCTCCGCGCCTCATCCGCTCCTCCGCGCCCTCCGCGTGATGCTGTTCCGTCGTTCCTCCATTTGCCCGCGCCGAGCTCCCGGTAGCCGCACGGTGCCGGGACTGCTCACGAGGGCGGATCGCGGGCGGAAACGAGTCGTCCAGCGTGTCGTCGACCTGGTCGGAGTAGGGCTGGGGCTGGCGCCGTCCCCGCGGGGCGGCCTCGCGGTCCTCGGTCCCTCCCGCGCTCTCCTCGTCCGGCCGGGGCGCGCCGGCGTCCTGCTTTCTGCGAGGACTCATGGTCTCACCTCCCTTCGGAGGTACACTGCCCCCGGCGGGATCGCTGGCCGCAAGTGCATCCGGAACTTGCGGTTGGGCCTGTCGACCCGGACCCCGCGCTGCATAGGCCAGACCTCGGGGAGCGCTACGCCTCACCGAAAGAGGGCGGTACGAGCAGGACGGGGCAGGGGGCCTGGCTGGCCACGCCTGACGCCACGCTGCCCACCAGCAGGCGCCGGAGCCCGCCCTGGCCGTGTGTGCCCAGCACCAGCAGGTCCATCTGCTCCGCTTGCGCGTGCTCGGCGATGGAGTCGGCGGGGGCGATTCCCCACACCACCTCGGTGCGGATGTGAAGCGGCGCGCCGCCCGCTCGCGCCACCGCCTCCTCGACCTGTGCGGCGAGCTTGCTGGAGAGCTGTTTCTCCCAGATGGCCGGTCCATCCGCGCGCTCCACCGACCACCCGACGTAGAAGACGCGGATCTCGGGTCCGGGCCCCGCCGTATCGCCCCACTCCGCTGCGATGGAAAGTGCGGCCTCCAGCGCGCCGGCCGCCGGGGGAGAGAGGTCCGTGGGTACGCCGATGCGCCGCAGCGGGAACGCCAGCGGACCGCGCACCACCAGCGTGGGCACGTTCGCCGTGCGGATCACGCGGTCGGCGGTGGTCCCCAGGAACCGCGCGCCCGCCGGTCCGCCCCGGTGTGGCCCCACCACGACCAGGTCCGCACCCACCTCGGCCGCGCGCGCCTCGATGGCCCGGTGCGCGGCGTACGTCACCACCCTCAGGCTCTCCACCGCCGCGGCCCCGGCCACGCGCCGCGCCTGCTCGGCGAGCAGGTCGTTGGCCTGCTGCACCCGGTCTGGATAGGTCGGGTTCTCCATGCCGGGCAGCTGCCCGATCTCCAGCGCGTTGATCAGGTGCAGCCGGGCTTCGGTACGCTCCGCCAGCGCGGCGGCCGCGCGCACCACCTCATCCGAGGCCGGACCCAGATCGGTCGCCGCCAGAATGGAACGGATCTCTCCACGCTTCATCGTCCTGGATTCTCCTTTCTCATCCCGTGATCACGCGTCACGCGGGGAGCCTGGACTGCTCGAGCAGCCACAGGCCTCAGTCTCAGGCTCAGAGGGTGTTGCCAAACTCCCATCGTGATTGACTTCCTGAGGGAGGCGCCGCTGCGCAACTTGCTTGTACACTGCACCCTGGCGCCGACCGAAGGACCTCGGTGGCAGAATTGTGGGGCTGGCTTCTGCGCTCGGATCCCGGCCCCCAGTGCGGCAGGCGAGATCCTTCGGTCGCGCGCAAGCGGTTGTGTACGTTGAGGTTCCATGTGGCGCTCCCTCAGGAAGTCAACGCCGTGTGTCGAGGGTATGGCGAACACCCTCTCAGCGGCGACGCCGGCGGAGTGCCTGTGCGGCGTCGGCGTCGCCCTCGCCATTCTACTACCCTATCGACTGGAGCGCGCTGCGTAGGGTCGCCGCGCTCTCGTCGAGCGCCCGCACCGACGATTCCGACCTTCATGGGGCTGCCTCCTCAGCGGTTCGAACTCCATTTCCAGCGCGCCAGTTCCGCGCCAAAAACGACGGGTGGAGCGCGAGCGAGGTCTGTAACACGCTGGAGATCAGCGAGTCTAATCAGCGGGTGCTTCTGCACCGGGCGCGGGTGAAGGTCCGTGACCTGCTGGCGCCCTACCTCGCCCCGACATGAAGGCGAACCCATGGATGCACGGCTGTCCTGCGAGGACCTTATGCGGCGCACGAGCGAGTACCTGGATGAGGCGCTTCCACCCGGCGAGCGGGAGGCGTTCGACGGGCACCTCGCCACCTGCGCTGCCCGCACGCGTCATCTGCAGGGAATCCTGCAGACCATCCAGGGCCTCCAGGCCCTCCCCCGCGAGCCCATGCCCTCCGAGATGAAGGAGCGGCTCCGCCAGGCTCTGCACAGCCGCCTATCCGCCTAGGCTACTCCCACGAATATGCTCTGGCGGGCTCCGGCTGGACGCGGCTCGTCGGATAGCGGCTCAGCGGGACACCATCGCATTCGCGGTGGGGTTTTTTCCTGTTTCCGGTGTTCATTCAAGCGGCTCCGTGCGAAGAGGCCGGCCATGGTGCCGGCCGGGTCCCGGATGCTTGCTCTTTCGAGCCGTCGCGGACAATATTGGCAGGGTCCACAACCCCGCAGTTCTCCGGCTTTTTGAAGCTCCACTCACCAGAAATGGTCAATCCGGCCATGACAGGCTTGGACATACTCAGAGCGGTTCTGGGCAGCGCACAGAGCGCCGTTCCCTCAGCGCTTCCGCCGGACGAGCTGCGCTTCGTCCTCGAATATCGGGAACCGCCCGACCTGGATGCCGAGCGACGAGCGATTGCCGCGGCGCTCGGCTCCGAGGCGTTCGTCCTGCTGCCGCTCTTCGAAGGTGATGCGCCCGACCTCGGACGGTTCGTCGTCCTCCGGTTTCCAGGCGTAGAGCGGACGCTCTCGCAGGAGACGCTCTTTCAGGTGGCGTACGCGCTCGCCGACCTCCGGGGCCTGGCCAGCGCGGAGCCGGACCTGGGCACGCCGACGTTTGCCGACCCTGCTCCGCGCATGGACGGCCCGCAGGGTGAATCCACGGACGTGTTCGGCCTGAACTGCTGGGTGGACGCGGACCCGCCGGAGGACAGGCGGTGGGTGCTCCGGACGACCGGAGTGCTGCGCGCGTGGGAGCGGTTCGGGTCGCGCGGGGCGGGGGTCCTGATCGCCCAGCCCGACACGGGCGTGGTCGCGCACGACGAGCTCGATCCCGCCAGCCTGCGTCTTGACCTGGCTGCCGACATCCTCGGCGGTGACGCCGATCCGACGGACCCGCTGCGGCCGGGCACGGCGAACCCCGGACACGGCACCTCGACGGCGAGCGTCGTCGTGAGCCGCCTTGCCGGTGACCTCGCGGGCCCCGCGCCGGAGGCGCTGCTGGTTCCCATCCGCTGCATCGAAGACGTAAAGGTCTTCGACGCGTCGCCCGTCGCCAGGGCGATCGAGCACGCGACGCGTGCGCGGTGCGACGTGATCACCATGAGCCTGGG
>DASQBH010000003.1:0-7235 GCA_035635315.1 Longimicrobium sp. | reverse complement strand
GGAGCCGCTGATCGGCGCGGGGGTGGAGCGCGCCGGGGCGGACCCGGAGCGGGTGGACACGGCGGCGCGCGCGGTGCACACCGACCCAGGCGAGCGCGACCTGCCGCTGCCGCCGGCCAAGGGCGACAGCGACCTGCGCGGCCAGACGCCGGACGACATGGACCCGCCGGCCGACGCCCTGCTGGCCGTGAAGGGGCTCAAGAAGTACTTCCCCATCCGCAAGGGCTTCTTCAACCGCCACGTGGGCGACGTAAAGGCCGTGGACGGCGTGTCGTTCTTCCTGCGCAAGGGCGAGACGCTGGGGATGGTGGGCGAGTCCGGCTGCGGAAAGAGCACCACGGGGCGCGCCATCCTCAAGCTGATCGAGCCGTCGGCGGGGTCGGCCCACTTCGAGGGCGTGAACATCTTCGAGATGGGCAAGGACGAGCTGCGGCGCATGCGGCGCCGGGTGCAGATCGTCTTTCAGGACCCGTACAGCTCGCTCAACCCGCGCATGACCATCGCCGACATGCTGCGGGAGGTGCTGGCCATCCACAAGATCGCGACGGGGCAGAAGGCGAAGGACCGCATCGCCGAGCTGCTGCGCATCGTGGGGCTGCGCCCGGAGCACGCCATCCGCTACCCGCACGAGTTCAGCGGCGGGCAGCGGCAGCGGCTGGGGATCGCGCGGGCGCTGGCGGTGGAGCCGGAGCTCATCGTGTGTGACGAGCCGGTGTCGGCGCTGGACGTGTCGGTGCAGGCGCAGGTCATCAACCTGCTGCAGGACCTGCAGAACCAGTTCGGGCTGAGCTACCTGTTCATCGCCCACGACCTGTCGGTGGTGGAGCACATCAGCGACCGCGTGGCGGTGATGTACCTGGGACGCATCGTGGAGCTGGCCGACAGCGACGAGCTGTACCGCAACCCGCTGATGCCGTACACGCAGGCGCTGCTCTCCGCCGTGCCGATCCCCGATCCGCGGGTGCGGCGCGAGCGCATCATGCTGCAGGGCGACGTGCCTTCGCCGGCCAACCCGCCCCCCGGCTGCCCGTTCCACCCGCGCTGCCACCACCCGCTCAAGGACGCCGACTGCGCGCAGATCGTTCCGCCCCTGGCGGACAAGGGTGGCGGCCACTTTGCCGCCTGCATCAAGGTGCCGCTGGGCGCCGGCCTGGACGGCAGGGCCATGGGCTCGCTCCCCGTGCTGCAGTAGCGCCCGTCCTCGACGAACGAACACAAAAGCGCGCGGTCCCCGGCGGGGCCGCGCGCTTTTGTCTTGCCCCGTGACTGAAAATGTACAGGGTTGACGGGTCGATTGAGTTCCGGTACTGTGCCGGCCTGGCTCTTTTGAGACGTGGGGCGCGATTGCCGGGAGCCCCGAACATTGATCCTATACTTGGTATCGTATATACTACCATGAGGCTGCCGGAAGTCGTGCTGGATACGAATCTGCTCGTGGCCGGGCTCAGGTCCCGCCGAGGCGCGTCGGCGCGTGTGCTTGCGCTGGTCGGGACAGGAAAGTTCAACATCAACCTTTCCGTTCCGCTGGTTCTGGAGTACGAGGATGTCCTGCTTCGTCCCGAGGCTGGAATACCGCTGACCAAAGAGGCGGTCGACGACATCCTGAACTATCACTGCGCGGTCGCCCGGCAGCACCCGATCTTTTTCCTGTGGCGGCCGTTTCTGAGAGATCCCAAGGACGACATGGTCCTGGAACTTGCAGTAAAGGCGGAGTGTGATTTCATCGTGACCTTCAATGAGAAGGATTTCACCGGTATCGAACAGTTCGGCCTGGAAGCACTTACTCCGGCCGACTTTCTGAAACGCATAGGAGCGTCGTGATGAGCGTTCTCAGTCTCAGGCTGCCGGATTCGCTGCACAGGCAGGTAAAGGAGCTCGCGTCTCGCGACGGGATCTCCATCAACCAGTTCGTCGCGACGGCCGTGGCGGAGAAGATGTCGGCGCTGATGACGGAGGACTACCTGCGCGAGCGCGCCGCGCGTGGCAGCCGCGCGAAGTACGAAGCCGCGCTGGCGCAGGTGCCCGACGTGGAGCCCGACGAGCGCGACCGGCTCTGAAGCGCCTGCCGTGGATGCACCTGGGTGGCCGTCCCGTATGGGGCGGCCGCTTTCGCTTGTACGCGGTGGCGAAGCCGGACGCGCAGGCACGGAGATCGCGGTAATCATCCGTTTGAGCCCGGGGACAAGCGACTTGTCCGACCGGGTGTTCGTCGCGTACTATCCCCGCCGCCGGCCACACCGGCGCCCCGGACGGATCTCGCGTCTTTCCTCCCACGCCGCTTTACTCAGCAGATCGGATCGGAACCATGGCCGAGCCCGCCAGCGTCATTCCCGCAATCCTGGCCGAAGACGAAACCGCGCTGCTGGAAGAGTGGATCGGCGAGCAGACGGCGGGGGTCACCACCCGCCGCGACCTGCTGTCGGAGGTGGAGCTGCGCCAGCAGTCGGCGGAGTTCCTGGCCCTGGTGCGCGCGGCCGCCGCGCAGGGGCGGCTGGACGATCCCTCGGGAACGGCGTGGGAGCCCGTGCGCGACCTGCTGGACCGGCTCTCCCGCGCGCGGGCCATGCAGGGCTTCAGCCCGTCGGAGACGGCGATGTTCGTCTTCTCGCTCAAGCGGCCGCTCTTCGCCCGGCTGCGCGCCCGCGTCCCCGACACGGAGGCGCTGGCGCGGGAGACGTGGACGGCCACCACGCTGCTGGACCGGCTGGGGCTGTACACCACCGAGGTGGCGCAGCGCAGCCGCGAGGACGTGATCGCCCGGCAGCAGCAGGAGCTGCTGGAGCTTTCCACCCCGGTGGTCAAGATCTGGGAGGGCGTCGTCGCCGTGCCGCTGATCGGCACGCTGGACAGCGCGCGCACGCAGGTGGTGATGGAGAACCTGCTCACCCGCATCGTCGACACGGGCGCGTCGGTGGCCATCATCGACATCACCGGCGTGCCCACGGTGGACACGCTGGTGGCGCAGCACCTGATCAAGACGGTGGCGGCGGCGCGGCTGATGGGCGCGGAGTGCATCATCAGCGGCATCCGCCCCCAGATCGCCCAGACCATGGTGCACCTGGGGGTGATGCTGGAGAACGTGACCACCAAGGCCACGCTGGCCGACGCCATCGCCGTCGCGCTCAAGGTGACGGGGTACGCCGTCACCCGCGCGCGCGCCTGAGCCATGGAGCGCATCCCCATCCTCAAGATGGGCCGGGTCCTGCTGGTCACCATCCAGGTGGACATGCACGACCGGCTGGCCCTGGCGCTGCAGGACGACCTGACCGAGCGCATCGTGAAGGACGGCGCGCGGGGCGTGCTGATCGACATCTCGTCGCTGGAGATCGTCGACAGCTTTATCGGCCGGGTGCTGGGCGACATCGCCGCCATGTCGCGGGTGCTGGACGCGGTAACGGTGGTGGTGGGGATGCAGCCCGCCGTGGCCATCACCCTGGTCGAGCTGGGCCTTTCGCTTCCCGGCGTGCGCACGGCGCTCAATGTGGAGCGGGGGATGGAGCTGCTGCGCGGCGTGATGGACCCCGAACCCGATCCGGTGGACGATGCGGGTCCGGAAGGATGAGTCGCGCCCGCTGCGCGCGGAGGACGACGTGGTGCGGGCGCGGCAGGCGGTGCGCAGCTGGGCGGTGGAGCTGGGCTTCAGCCTGGTGGACCAGACCAAGCTGGTGACGGCGGCCAGCGAGCTGGCGCGCAACACGGTGGTCTACGGCGGCGGCGGCACCCTGCGCATGGAGGCGCTGGAAGACGGCGCCCGCAAGGGGCTGCGCCTGGTCTTTGCCGACGAAGGCCCGGGGATCCCCGACGTGGAGACGGCGCTGCGCGACGGCTACACCACGGGGGGCGGCCTGGGGCTGGGCCTTGGCGGCGCCAGGCGGCTGGTGAACGAGTTCGCCATCGAGTCGCAGGCGGGGGCGGGCACGCGCATCACGGTGGTGAAATGGAAGTGACCGGCGGCTTCGCCCTTTCCGTGACCGACCCCACGGGCGCGGGCGACGTGCGCCGCCGCGCCGCGGGGCTGGCGCAGGCGCTGGGGATGGACGAGACGGACGCGGGGCGCGCGGCGCTGGCGGCCACGGAGGCGGCGACTAACCTGGCCAAGCACTCCCCCGGGGGTGGCGTGGTGATCGTGCGCCCCTGCGGACGCGGCGCGGCCCGCGGCGTGGAGCTGCTGGCGGTGGACCGCGGGCCGGGGATGCGCAACGTGGACCAGTGCCTGGCGGACGGCTTTTCCACCGCGGGAAGCCCGGGGACGGGGCTGGGCGCGCTGTCGCGGGTGGCGGACGAGTTCGACCTGTTCTCCACGCCGGGCAAGGGGACCGTCCTGCTGGCCCGCGTCTGGGGCGGCGCGCCGGGGCCGGCGGACACGACCGTCTCGCTGGGCGGCGTGAGCGTGGCCAAGCCGGGGCAGACGGTGTGCGGCGACGCCTGGTCCGTGGCGCACGACGGGCGCCGCTGCGTGCTGGTGTGCGCCGACGGCCTGGGGCACGGGCCCGACGCGGCGGTGGCGGCGCAGGGGGCCACCCGGGCGTTCGACCAGCACCCGGAAGAAGCGCCGGAGCGGATGCTGGAGCGCATGCACGCGGCGCTGCGCCACACCCGCGGGGCCGCCGTCTCCGTGGCGGAGATCGACCTGAACGCGGGGACCGTGCGCTACTGCGGCGTGGGCAACGTCTCCGCCACCCTGTGGACGCCGGGGCAGAGCCGCACCCTGGTGACGCACGCGGGGATCGTGGGAAGCGAGATGCGCAAGGTGCAGGCGTTCGAGACCGCCCTCCCCACCCCCTGGGTGCTGGTGATGCACTCCGACGGCATCAGCGGCCGGTGGAGCCTGGACGCGTACCCCGGGCTGGCCCGCCGCGACCCCGCGGTGATCGCCGCCGTGCTGTACCGCGACTTCTGCCGCGGCAGCGACGACGCCACCGTGGTCGTGGCGCGCGAGGTGGGGGCGTGGTGAACGCCGTGGGATCCGCCCCGCTCTGTACGCTGGAGCTGCGCGCGGACGCGGACGTGGTGTCCGCCCGACAGCGCGCCCGCGAGGTGGCGGAGCGGCTGGGGCTGGACGGGCAGGACCAGGTGCGCTTCGCCACCGCCGTCAGCGAGGTGGCGCGCAACGCCGTGCGCTACGCGCGCGACGGCCGCATCGAGTTCGACGTCCGCGGCGCGCCGGGGGAGCAGCTTCTGGTCGCGTGCGTGTCGGATTCGGGGCCCGGCATCCCCCACATCGACGAGGTGCTGGACGGGCGCTACGTCTCGCGCACGGGGATGGGGATGGGGCTCATCGGCACGCGGCGGCTGATGGACCGCTTCGACGTGCGCACGGCGCCGGGCGAAGGGACGACGGTGGAGCTGGCCAAGCGGCTGCCGCGGGGCGCGTCGGTGGACGCGGCGGCGCGGGAGCGGATCGTGGCGGAGCTGGCGCGGCTGCGGCCGGCGGACCCCGTGCAGGAGCTGCAGCGGCAGAACGCGGAACTGGTGGCGGCGCTCACGGAGGTGCGCGCGCGGCAGGAGGACCTGTCGCGGCTCAACCAGGAGCTGGAAGACACCAACCGCGGCGTGGTGGCGCTCTACGCGGAGCTGGACGAGCGGATGGAGCAGCTGCGCCGCGCCAACAAGCTGCGGGCGCAGTTCATGTCGTACATGGGGCACGAGTTCCGCACGCCGCTGGACTCCATCCTGGCGCTGAGCGGGCTGCTGCTGAACCGCGTGGACGGCCCGCTGGAGGCGGAGCAGGAAAAGCAGGTGACCTTCATCCGCCGTAGCGCGCAGGACCTGCTCGGCCTGGTGGACGACCTGCTGGACACGGCGCGGGTGGAGGCGGGAAAGGCGGCCGTGCGCCCCACCCCGTTCACCGCGGCGGAGCTGTTCAACGCCCTGCGCGCCACCCTGCGCCCGCTGCTGGCGGGGGAGAGCACCCAGCTGTGGTTCGACGACGCGTCGGCGGTGCCGCCGCTGCGGACGGACGAGCCCAAGGTCGCCCAGATCCTGCGAAACCTGGTGTCCAACGCCCTCAAGTTCACCGAGGCGGGCGAGGTGCGCGTCTCCGCCCGGGCGGCGGAGGGCGACCGCATCGTCTTCGTGGTGGCGGACACGGGGGTGGGGATCGCCCCGGAGGACCAGGGGCGCATCTTCGAGGACTTTGCCCAGGTGGACGGCCACGTGCAGCGCCGCCGCCGGGGGACGGGGCTGGGGCTTCCCCTCTCGCGCAAGCTGGCGGAGCTGCTGGGTGGGACGCTGGGGGTGCGCAGCGAGCCGGGGCGGGGCTCCGTCTTTACGCTGGAGCTGCCGCGCGAGTACCACGAGCCCGAGGGGCGCAGCGGGGGAGAGGAGGTGGATGATGACGGAGGTTGAGCCGCGCGCCGCCCCCCCCGTGCGCCGCCACGCGCTGGTGCTGAACGTGGACGACTACGAGGCCGGCCGCTACGCTACCTCGCGGGTGCTGCGGCAGGCGGGGTTCGAGGTGGTGGACGCCGCCACGGGCGAGGAGGCGCTCCGCCTCGTCCGCAGCGAAGAGCCGGACCTGGTGCTGCTGGACGTGAACCTCCCCGACCTGGACGGGTTCGAGGTGTGCCGGCGCATCAAGACGGCGCCGGAGACCTCCACTATCCCCGTGCTGTACCTTTCCGCCGCCTACCGCACCCCCGAGCACCGCGTGCAGGGGCTGGACCTGGGCGCGGACGGGTACCTGACGCAGCCGGTGGAGCCGCGGGAGCTGGTGGCCACGGTGAACGCCCTGCTCCGCGCCCGCGAGGTGGAAGCGGCGGTGCGCGAGAGCGAGGAGCGCTTTCGCTCGCTGGTGGCGGCCACCAGCGCTATCGTCTGGACGGCGTCGTCCGAGGGGGTGGTGGAAAGCGAGCAGCCGGGGTGGACGGCGTTCACCGGGCAGGCGCCGGAGCAGTCGCTGGGGTGGGGGTGGCTGGCGTGCGTGCACCCCGACGACCGGGAGCGCGTGCGCGCGGCGTGGGCGCGGGCGGTGGAGACGCGCACGCACTTCGCCACCGAGTACCGCCTGCGCCGCCGCGACGGCCAGTACCGCTGGGTGCTCGACCGCGCCGCGCCGCGGTTCGGAGACAACGGCGGCGAGAGCGACCGCTTCCTCGGCTACGTCGGGGCCTGCACCGACATCGAGGAGCTGCTGGCCACGGTGGCCCGGCTGGTGCAGCCCGTCGGCACATAAGTTGCGTGGAGCCCTGCGTCCACAACGAAGGAGAGACCGCATGAATTGGGATCGTGTGCAG
>DASQBH010000002.1:0-2436 GCA_035635315.1 Longimicrobium sp. | reverse complement strand
ATTGAACTGCGTCCGCGGGGTGCCCCTCCCCCGGCCCCTCCCCGTTCGTTCCTCACGGAGCGGGGAGAATTCGATCGCGCTGCGACGAGTTTCCTGCCGTTCCCCCTCCCCCACGCAGTTTGTGGGGGAGGGCCGGGGAGGGGGGCGCCTGCCCCTCGCGCCACATCCTCCGAAGCCTCACGTGATCCAGCCCTACTTCAACCTCCCCCAGCAGTTTTGGGGGAGGTGCGAGTCTGAGCGAGCGGAGGGGGCGGACTCCACCCCGTCCGGAGCACCCCACGCCCCCCCGCCCGTGCCGTCTATCCCCTCTCCCACGCAGTTTGTGGGAGAGGGCAGGCGAGGAACGAGCCGGGTGAGGGCCCAGCCGTCCGGCGACCCTCAACCGCCAGCCGATCACTCTCGCACTCTCGCACTCTCGCACTTTCGCACTTTCGCACTCTCGCACTCCTTAGTACCGCGTCTCCATCCCGTTCACCACGCGAAAGGTGTCGCGGGCGATCAGCAGCTCCTCGTCCGTGGGGATCACCCACACCTCGGGCCTGGCGCCCTCGGGGCTGATGCGCGCCTCCACGCCGTTGCAGGCGTGGTTGGCGGCGGGGTCCAGCTTGATCCCCGCCCACTCCATCTCCTCGCAGATCATGGCGCGCACCGCCGGCGCGTTCTCGCCGATGCCGCCCGCGAAGCAGATGGCGTCGGCCCCGCCCATGGCCGCCAGGTACGAGCCGATGTACTTGCGCACCCGGTAGCAGAAGATCTCGATGGCCAGCCACGCGCGCCGGTCGTCGTGCTCCTCGGCCTCGGCCAGCAGCTCGCGCATGTCGTTGGTCAGCCCGCTGATCCCCAGCAGCCCCGACTGCTTGTTCAGCAGCGTCTCCACCCCCGCCAGGTTCAGCCCCTCCTTCTCGGCGATGAAGTCCAGCAGCGCGGGGTCCAGGTCCCCCGAGCGCGTCCCCATCACCAGCCCCTCCAGCGGCGTGAACCCCATGGAGGTGTCGATGGACTCGCCGCGCACGATGGCGCACGCCGAGCAGCCGTTGCCCAGGTGCAGGGTGATGATCTTCTCCTGCTCGCGCGTCTTTCCCGTCATCTGCCGCCAGCGGTAGCTCACGTACCGGTGCGAGGTGCCGTGAAAGCCGTAGCGGCGCACCCGGTGGCGGCGGTACAGCGAGTAGGGGATGGCGTAGAGAAAGGCGCGCTCCGGCAGCGTGTGGTGGAACGCCGTGTCGAACACGGCCACCTGCGGCACGGCGGGGCCCAGCACCGAAGTCACCGCCTGAACCCCCTTGAGGTTGGCCGGGTTGTGCAGCGGCGCCAGCTCGATCGTCTCCTCGATCCCCTTCGTCACCTTTTCGTCGATGAGCACCGACTTCACGAAGTGCTCGCCCCCGTGCACCACGCGGTGCCCCGCCGCGCCGATCTCCGCCAGCGAGTGGATCTCCACGTCCGAGTCGTCGGCGATGATCCAGGCCAGCAGGTACTCCACCGCCGCACGGTGGTCCTTGAGCGGCGCCGAGCCTTTGACCGGCGCCGCCTCCCCCGCGCGAAAGCTCCACACCGCCTCGCCGCCGATGCGCTCGATCTGCCCGCGCGCCAGCCGCCGGTCGCCGTTGGACTCGAAGCGGCTCTCGTCCGTGTCGATGAGCTGGAACTTGAGGGATGAGCTGCCGACGTTGAGGACCAGGATGTTCACGCGCGCGCTCCGGCGGGATTTTCGGACGATGGACGGCGAGCCGCACAGAATAGCGACGCCGCCGCACGCGTACCAGCGTGCGGCGGCGGAAAGGCCGGACCCGGCCCGGTCCGGAGCGGCGGAAGGTACGGTCAGGCGGCGGCGGATGCGGGCACCTCCGCGGCTGCCGGCCCGCCGTTCCGCGACACGGCATCGACGGCGTCGCCCGCCGGGCTTTCCGCGCGGTCCATGCGCCTGGGCGCGGGTGCACGGGTGGCGTACGATCCCGGGCGCATCTGGGCGAGCAGGTCCTCCAGTCCCAGCACCTTGTCGCAGCGGGTGCGGGTGTCGCGCCAGTGGTTCAGCTGCGGCATCCACTCGTCGTCGGCCACGGCCAGGCACACCATCCGCAGGCGCGGCAGCGTTCCTTCGTGCCCCAGCGTGGCGTAGAACCCTTCGCGCAGCTCCGGCGGCATCCGCGCCTCCACCTCCAGCAGGTCCGTCGCCGTCCGCACCCCGATGCGCCGCAGCGTCTCTCTCGCCGCCTCCGTCTCTTCGTCCACGGCGGAGCGCACGTGCAGGTACAGGATCGCCTGGTCCACCAGGTCCACCACCCGGGTGGTGGGGATGCGGGTGCGCAGCATGAGCTCGATCAGGTCGTGGTGCGCCAGGTTCTCCACGTTCTCGATCCCCTCCTCCAGCAGCCGCGCCCGGTCGTACAGGGTGATCCCCTCCAGCCGGCTGAGCGGGTCCTTTTCCTCCATGCT
>DASQBH010000001.1:0-2105 GCA_035635315.1 Longimicrobium sp. | reverse complement strand
GGGCTCGGCGAGGCGGATCGCGAGGCGGCGGTCAGGCGGCGCGCCGGGGCGGAGGCGGCACGGCCGTTCGACCTCTCGGCGGGCCCGCTCTTCCGCGCTACGCTGCTGCGGCTGGGCGAGGAAGACCACGTGCTGCTGCTGTCGGTGCACCACATCGTCACCGACGGGTGGAGCACGGGGGTGCTCTTCCGGGAGCTTTCGGCGCTGTACGAGGCGTATCTGGCGGGGCGTGAATCGCCGCTCCCCGAGCTGGCGGTGCAGTACGCCGACTACGCGGTGTGGCAGCGCGAGCAGCTGGCGGGCGAGGTGCTGGACCGGCAGCTGGCGTACTGGAAGGAGCGGCTGGCGGGCGCGCCGGAGCTGCTGGAGCTGCCCACGGACCGTCCCCGCCCGGCGGTGCAGACGTACCGGGGCGCGGCGATCCCGCTGGGGCTCCCTCTGGAGCTGCTGGAGCGGCTGCAGGCGCTGGGGCGCAGCGAGGGCGCGACGCTGTACATGACGCTGCTGGGCGCCTTCCAGGTGCTGCTGGGCAAGTACGCCGGGAGCGAGGACGTGGTGGTGGGCAGCCCGATCGCCGGGCGCACGCGCGGCGAGGTGGAGGGGCTGATCGGCTTCTTCGTGAACACGCTGGTGCTGCGCACCGACCTCTCCGGCGACCCGAGCTTCCGCGAGGTGCTGCGGCGGGCGCGGGAGGTCACGCTCGGTGCGTACGAGCACCAGGAGGTGCCGTTCGAGAAGCTGGTGGCCGAGCTGCAGCCTGAGCGCAGCCTGAGCCACTCGCCCCTGTTCCAGGTGATGTTCACGCTGGAGAACACCAGGGGTGGGGGAAGCGCTCTGCCGGGGCTGGAGCTGAGCGGAGTCGGAGCGGAGCTCGCGAGCGGCAAGTTCGACCTCGTCCTGGAGCTCGCGGCGACCCCCCAGGGGCTGCGCGGCGGGCTGCACTACAGCACGGACCTCTTCGAGCGCGACACGGTCGAGCGGATGCTCGGCCACCTGGAGCGGGTGCTGGAGCAGGTCGCCGCGGACGCGGACGTGCGGCTTTCGCAGCTGGAGCTGCTCGGCCAGGCGGAGCGCGCGCTCGTGCTGGAGGGGTGGAACCGCACGGCGGCCGAGTATCCGGCGGACCGGTGCATCCACGAGCTGTTCGAAGCCCAGGTGGAGCGCACGCCGGGGGCGGTGGCCGTGCGCTTCGAGGAGGAGTCGCTCACCTACGCGGAGCTGAACGCCGGCGCCAACCAGCTCGCCCGGTACCTTCGGCGGCGTGGGGTGGGCCCGGAGGTGCGCGTGGGGATCTGCCTGGAGCGGAGCCTGGAGATGGTGGTCGCCATCCTGGCGGTGCTCAAGGCGGGCGGCGCGTACGTGCCTCTGGACCCGGCGTATCCCGCGGAGCGTCTTGCCTTCACCCTCTCCGACGCCGGCGTCCCCGTCGTGCTGGCGCAGGAGAAGGTGCGCGCGACCCTCACGGTGCCGGATGGCGTAGAGCTCATCAGCCTCGACGCCGCGCGTGCGGAGATCGCGGCGGAGAGCGCGGAGAATCCCGCGAGCGGCGCGACCCCCGAGAGCCTGGCGTACGTCATCTACACGTCCGGATCGACCGGCGCGCCCAAGGGAGCGCTGATCGAGCACCGCAACGTGGCGCGGCTCTTCACGGCCACCGACGCCTGGTTCGGCTTCGGCCCGGACGACGTGTGGACGCTCTTCCACTCCTGCGCCTTCGACTTCTCGGTCTGGGAGCTGTGGGGCGCGCTGCTCTACGGCGGACGGGTGGTCGTCGTCCCGTTCGACGTGAGCCGTGATCCGGAAGCGTTCCACGCGCTGGTGCAGCGCGAGGGCGTGACGGTGCTCAACCAGACGCCCTCGGCCTTCCGCCAGTTCATCCGGGCGGATGTGGAGCGGGGCGGCGACCTGGCGCTGCGCATGGTGGTCTTCGGGGGCGAGGCGCTGGAGCCCGCCTCGCTGCGCGAGTGGGTGGAGCGGCGGGGCGTGGATGCGCCGCGGCTGGTGAACATGTACGGGATCACCGAGACCACCGTGCACGTGACCTACCGGCCGCTGAGCCGCGAGGACGTGTTCGGCGGATCGGGGAGCCCCATCGGGCGGGCGAT